>NZ_JBAXHI010000031.1:0-45931 GCF_037138995.1 Candidatus Chlorohelix sp.
CAATTTGGTTTATTCATTCTCTTACTTTACCACATCTTGCTTTTTAGGCACTCCCTGAAATTAAAAAGTCTTGACAAACGCTATAAAATATATTATCTTAATAACGCCGAGCAAGATTATCGGCTTAACAAATGAATAGTTGTTGCTCTTATCAAGAGAGGTGGAGGGATAAAGGCCCTGTGAAGCCCGGCAACCAACGCAAGCGGAAAAAAATATGCGTATGGTGCCAATTCCAGCGTAACCATTTAACAGATTTACGCAAGATAAGGGAGCTAGTAAAATTGCACAAACGCAATTTATCAAGAATAGCTAGTTTACCCCCTTATCCAAGAGCAGATAAGCGGGTTTTTTTATGCCCGTTTTACTCCTACACGATTAAGAACCGCGCAAATCTGTTGCGTCACTGTATTTGGATAAACATCCAGAAAGTGTCCACGCTTTCTTAAAGTTTGCCCGGTTTAGAAAAACTAAATGCTCGTTATAAGGAGATAATAATGACCAGTATATTGGAAAAAAGCGAAAAACCCATTCAAAATATACCTGTAAGCGCGGCATCTGGCTTGACATGTAAAGCTTGCGGGGCGCTGCATCCGATTTCTCCGGCGCATGTTTGCGAAGAATGTTTTGGACCACTCGAAGTAACCTATGATTTCAGCAAATTTAATCCGGTTCAATTAAAGAAACAAATCGAAGCCGGTCCGCGTGACATTTGGCGCTATGCTCCTTTACTGCCAGTTCAGCCCCATAGCCTTACACTGACCGGAGTTGGCTATACCCCTTTGCAACGCGCTTGGAATCTGTCTGCTAAACTTGGAATAGATGAACTTTACATAAAAAATGATGCGGTTAATCCCACTCACTCCTTTAAAGATCGGGTTGTAGCGGTGGCTCTGGCAAAAGCGCTTGAATTTGGATTTGATACTATCGCTTGCGCCTCCACCGGAAATTTGGCGGGCGCAGTAGCGGCGGCAGGGGCGCGTGCTGGATTGAAAACTTATGTATTTGTACCTGCTTCAATTGAACCGGGCAAGATTCTTTCAGCGGCGGTTTACGGAGCGGAGATTGTTGCGGTGGATGGCACTTATGACGAAGCAAACCGCCTAGCCAGTCAGGTAGCGGACGAATACGGCTGGGGCTTTGTAAACATCAACTTGCGTCCATTCTATAGTGAAGGTTCAAAAACTCTTGCTTACGAAACTGCCGAGCAGTTGGGCTGGAAATTACCCGACCATGTGGTTGCGCCCATCGCCAGCGGTTCACTCTATACCAAAATTACTAAAGGTTTTAAGGAACTCATCAACTTGGGGTTGGTGGCTGCCCAAGCGTTACCTGCTATGTCAGGGGCGCAACCTGCCGGATGCAACCCGGTTGCCACTGCCTATTCCACTGAAGCGGGTGAAATTACCCCGGTAAGAAGCCCTAACACTATCGCTCATTCATTGGCAATCGGTAGTCCTGCCGATGGCTATTACAGTTTGCAAATTGCCCGTCAGACCGGGGGAATAATCGAGCAAGTTACCGATGCGGAAATAATCGAGGCGGTTAAATTGCTGGCTTCTACCGAAGGTATTTTCACCGAACCGGCGGGTGGTGTTACTCTCGCGGTTTTGAAAAAGCTGATAAATCAGGGCAAAATACGCCGAGATGAAAAGACTGTAATTTACATAACTGGGAACGGTTACAAAACCCAATCTGCGTTGGAAGGCGAGTATAACCTGCCACAGCCCATTGCCCCGAAACTAAGCGCATTCGAGAAACTGCTTGGCTGATTTCAAACTCAAACTTCTATAACTCTGGGGTTATGTTATAATTTCTATATGGATATAACATAATCGGAAGTTATATCAAACCTTAAAGGAGTTATAGAAGTGGCGGAGTCAACCCACGAAAAGATAAAGCTAACCGCGCTGGTTGCATGCGCTGGTTGAGCTTCCAAACTGAGTCCAATGGCTCTGGAGCAAGTTTTGCTCCCTTTGAAAAAATACGATAATCCCAACCTGCTTGTTGGATTGAAAGCCAGCGATGATGCAGCGGTGTATCGAATTTCGCCGGATGTGGCAATTGTACAAACCGTTGATTTTTTCCCGCCGGTAGTTGACGACCCCTATTTTTATGGGGCGATTGCGGCTGCTAACGCTATGAGCGATGTGTATGCGATGGGCGGCGAGGTCACGATGGGTATAAATATCGTAGCTTTCCCCGATAATTTGCCCTTGTCAATCCTAACAACCATACTTCAGGGAGGGGCGGACAAAATGGCAGAGGTGGGTGCGGTTATTGCGGGTGGTCATACTATAACCGACAAAGAGCCTAAGTATGGCATATGTGTAACCGGGCTGGTGCATCCCGACCAGATTTTTACCAAAGGTGGGGCGAAAGCAGGGGATTATCTATATCTGACCAAGCCGCTTGGGGTCGGTACGATTACCACTGCCCATAAGGGTGATGCCGTTGACCTAGAAGACCTGAGAATTGCAATCCAGAGTATGTTAAGGCTTAACCGCGGTGCGGCTCAACTCTTGCGTCGCTACGGGGGCAACTATGTACACGCTTGCACCGATATTACCGGCTTTGGATTGTTAGGGCATGCTTCCGAGATGGCAACCCAGAGCGACGCGGTTGATTTGGTAATTGATTCGCAAACTGTACCGCTATTGCCTGGCGCTCGCCGTTATTCACGTCAGGGCTTTATGCCGGGCGGTATGGGCAGAAATCGGGTATTTCTACAGCAAGAGGCTGCACCTAAAGTAAAAATTACCTGTAAACTTGAGCTTGACTTAGAAGATTTGTTATTTGACCCTGAGACTAGTGGTGGGCTGTTTTTTGCCTTTGCTGCAAACGCTTCCGCTGAACTGGAATCTGCTTTCATAAAAGCGGGCGAACCGTTATGGAAAATCGGCGAAGTTCAAATTGGCAGTGGTTTAACGTTGGTCAAATAAGTAAGCGGTTTTTAAAGGACATGGTAATTGCTATGTCCTTTTTTTATTGCCTGAAATTGGGAATAGTGCAAGCTAACTTGTGATTTTAGCAGACTGTGTTGCAGATAAACTTATAATAGTTTGAGTGGCTATGATTTACGAATATATAAGGGTAGAAAATATTGGATAATATTAAGCTTAAGTTTATTTACCTGTCTTTGGCAACTTCTTTCGCAACTATAACCCTAAAAACGGTTGCTTTTTTGTTGACAGGCTCGGTCAGCCTTTTGTCAGATGCGATGGAGAGCATCGTCAATATTATTGCTGCTTTCACCGCGCTTATTGCCTTGAGGATAGCGGCACGTCCCCCCGATAAAACCCACCAGTATGGACATGAAAAAGCTGAATTTTTAAGCAGCGCTATTGAAGGCGGTCTAATTCTTGTAGCGGCTTTTGCCATCATAAATCAAGCAATCCCGCGTTTATTTAACCCGAAAGAACTTGAAAGCCTCGGTTGGGGGCTTGGGGTTTCGATGGTAGCTACTCTGCTGAACTTTATCGTGGCGAGGACTCTTATAACCGCAGGTCGTAAGCATGATAGCATTGCTTTGGAAGCAGACGGTAAGCACTTAATGACCGATGTAATAACTTCGGTGGGAGTGGTACTGGGGTTGCTAGTGGTATTGCCTACAAACTGGCTGATACTCGACCCGATTATCGCTATTTTAGTAGCGTGCAATATCGTTTTTGAGGGTGGCAAGCTGATAATGCGAAGTGTGGATGGCTTAATGGACAAGACCTTGCCTGAGAACGAGATTGAGCGCATAAATAAGGCAATCAACGAGGTGGTGAAAGCTTCCAACGAGCAGATAGTCTTTCATAATTTGCGTACCCGCAAAAGTGGAGGATTCCGTTTTGCCGATTTGCACATGCTAACGCCGGGGAATTGGTCGGTGCAGGAAGCGCACCAATGGACGGAAGAGATAGAGAAGGCTTTACGACAGGAATTTAGCAATATTCGGGTGTCAATTCATGAAGAGCCGATAGAAGACCCCCGCTCCCACAGCGATTCTTGGAGCTAGTATTTGAATACGCTCTTCCCGAATTTACCAACGAGGGCGCATTCCGATGCGCTCCTCCCAATCCGAACTAAAACAATTTGCTCAAACTCCTCGCCTAAACCCCTTTGAGAAAAGTTTTATAGGGGACAATTCCTTTCTTGCAGCCGCACTCTTTTTGACATTGCTGATATGCCTTATGTAGAGACAGGCTATGCTATAATCTGTTCTGAATAATTAACTACCGGAAACCCGCTTAGTAAGAATAGGAAATTCACCTATGCGATGTACCAAATCGAGCTTTTCCGAGTCGCGTGTTCCTTTTATATTGCTGTTTACGCTAGTATTCAGCTTTATTCTTGCGGCATGCGGCGACCCTACCCCTACGCCACTTTCACTTCCTGACCCAAAAGTGTTGGCGAAACAATCTGCCGATGAACTTTATGCCGTTAAGTTTGTGCATTTCTTGGTGGATATTAAGCAGGGAGAAGTGCCGATAGTGACCGGAATTTCATTCCGAAGAGCCGAAGGTGATTATGTCAAGCCTGATAGCTATAAAGCGACTTTGCGCGTTAGTTTAGCGCTTGGGCAGGTGGAAGCCACCACCGTTGCGTTGGGTACCGAGCAATGGATTCTGGTTAAAGGGCTAAGCGATAAATGGCAATCTCTACCCGATGGAGTGGGCTTCAAGGCATCGGAGCTTTTCGATTCACAGCGTGGTCTTGGCGCAATTGTGCAGAAAGCTCAAAATCTCTCAATAGCCGGGACTGAAACCGTTGATAGCGCGGAGTGCTGGAAACTCAGCGGAACTATTCAAGGTAAAGAATTGGAAACCTTTACTGCCGGCACTCTCAATAACAGCGATGTGAATTTTGACATCTGGGTGTCCAAAAGTGATACCCTGCTGCGACAGGCTATTTTAAAAGAAGTTACGCAAGACCCTGCCAAAGGCGTAACTTGGCAAATGAATTTTAGCAAATTTAATGAAGCTGTGACCGTCCAAAGACCGGCGGGAGTATAAAGCCTGATGCTTAAAGATACGGCTCAATCAGAACAATCCGAACAAAATATGGGTGGAACACCTTGGCTTGTGTTAGGGATACTCTCGATTGGGGTAATTCTGGCGGCTCTCGACCTTACGGTGGTGGTGGCAATCCTGACTAGTATTATGGACAGTTTGGATGTCACTATTGATAATATTGATCAGGGCGCGTGGATAGTTAGCGCCTACCTGTTGGCTTACACCGTTACTATGCCTTTTATGGGGCGGGTTTCTGATGTTTTTGGACGGCGAGAAGTGTTTTTGGGTGCATTGCTGGTCTTTGTAGGTGGTTCGGTAGTGGCTGCGCTTGCTACTTCCCTTCCGGTAATGCTTGCCGCACGCTCCTTACAAGCTCTCGGCGGCGGGGCAATGGTGCCAGTTTCGATGGCAGTGGTAGGCGACCTTTTCCCGCCTAATAAGCGCGGTATGGCTCTGGGAATAATCGGGGCAGCTGATACGGCAGGGTGGGTGCTTGGTCCATTATACGGCTCGTTGATGCTACGCTATTTTAATTGGCATTCAATTTTCTGGATCAATGTGCCGTTAGGTTTAATTTCGGCTGCAATTATTTATTTTATGCTCAAACCAGCCCTAAAAACCAGCCGTCATAGCTCTATTAATTTTGGCAACCTCTGGAAGAACATTGATATACCCGGATTTTTGCTATTAGCGGTGTCGCTTATTTGTCTTTCGCTGGCACTTGGCGGCAAGGATACGGCGGCGTTGAGTGGCGCATCGCTTGAAGAAATCACCAAGAACCCCCTGAAAGAATACCAGATACCTCTATTAATTGGAGCGGCAGTAGCATTATTGCTCTTTGTTCTAACCGAACTGCGAATAGATAAACCGCTAATAAACATGCGTACTTTTCTGCGGGTGCCTTATTCAGCCGCGAACCTTGCTAATCTATTTATCGGTGGAGCGTTGGTTGCGGCGCTGGTAGGGATTGCGCTATTTGTTAACTCGACAGACCGCAGCAATAACGCAATTGACATATCATTCCATAGCGCGTTGGCGCTCGCTCCTTTAACGCTTGGAATGGCGCTGGGTGCGGTTCTTGGCGGTTGGCTTAGCGACAGGTTGGGTTATCGTCTTGCTACGATTTTGGGTTTGGCGATGGTATCGGGCGGCTTTTTATTGATGAATCGCTGGGATACTCACTGGCAACTACCGGATGACTTATCGAATTTGTTGCCCGGCGCAAGTGTGGCGGGTTTGGGTTTTGGTTTCGTGATTGCCCCGGTGGGCAGCGCGGTAATAGACTGGGCGGAACGCGAAGAAATAGGGGTTGCCGCTGCTTTGGTACTTATTTTGCGGTTGATAGGTATGACTCTTGGTACTTCTTTCTTGACTACATGGACTCTAAACCGCTATAACGATTTGAAGCCAAAGAATATAGATATTACAAAAATTGATGCACAAGCTATGACCCTCCCTTTGGCGCAAGCTGTAACCGAAGTCTTTTTAGGGGCGGCTGCGCTGGCTGCGCTGGCAATTTTCCCTGCTTTGCTACTGTCTCGGCGCAAGTTCAGTTCTCAGGAAGAACAAAGCAGACACGAAATCAGCCATTTACTTTAAACAAAACCTATACACAACCTTCCACCGAGATAACCCCCAAAATTAGCCAATTCGGTTTATTATGTAGATGGTTCTTTGCAAATAACAAACCTGAATATGTGCATATTAAAATAGTTTCTTGAAAGAAGGGTACATAAATGGCTTTACATGTAGGTAACACTGCGCCTGATTTTACAGTTAAAGATCACAAAGGAAATGTAGTAAGACTTTCCTCATTTAAGGGTGTCAGCCCGGTGGTGCTGATATTTTACCCCGGCGATGAGACCCCCGGTTGCACCATCCAGCTTTGTAGCGCTCGCGATGATTACGATAAATACCGCGAAGCAGGAGTCGAAGTATTCGGGGTGAATCAGGCAGATCAGGAAAAGCATACCCGCTTCGTAGCGCGACACAAGTTAAAGACCCCGCTATTGGTTGACCGCAATTATGCTGTATCCGAGAAATATGATGCTTTGATGAAATTAGGACCACTACGCCTGATTAATCGCACCGTAGTAGGCATTGATACAGAGGGTAAAATTGTTTTCTACAAACGCGGGATGCCTGCCACTGCTGAAATTCTTTCCAGCTTTAAAGTAGCAAAGGCGTAGCGAGCTTACGCTTTTGGCGCTATCCTTAAAAATTTTGTATAGCAGGCGAGGGGTTTAAAACCCCTTGTTTTTATTTTCGTGGCTTTAATCTACAGCTATTTCAATTAACATCGTAATCTTTGCAAAAATTTGATAATTGGCAACACTTTTTTTAGATATTTTTTACATTCGGGTAGTATAGTGTTTATAGAGGAATTAATCTCCAAAAGTAATCCTCTTGTCCAATAATCCCGCACAAGCTTAGCACAATCCGCCCTTATCCCTTGGGCGGTTTTTATTTACTGCGTGGGCAAACGCACCATTGTTTCCATTAAGTGTTCAAGGCATAAGGCAGGTTCAGCGCATAAACCGGAGTGCGGAGGTGAGGTCTGGATAATCGCGCTACGGGGCGCAACCAGCCAGTGAAAGCGTTCTTGTTGCGATAACGCCGAAATTGTGCCACCCTCAACTGACCCGGCGCAAATCAGTGGGATACCTGCTAGATGTTTTTCTACCGCTTCTATATCTATTTGCGGATATAACGCCCCCAAGCGGTTGCGGTCAAGCGCAATAGCACAATTCAGGTATCGGCGTGGGCGACAATAGAGGATAATGCCTACGTTCAAGCACTCGCCGCGTTCTACCCTTGGCACAACCCGAATAATGGCATAATCAAACGCGACCAGATCGGGCATTTACCGCCTCCTCTACAAATGCGCTTGAGGCTTCTAGCCGTCTTGTCAGGTAGGTCAGATAAGCCTCTCGATTTTCCTGCGGGTTGGAGAATATCGGTTCTTTTTCAAACCACTCATCTGGGATTATCGCAGTGATTTCTTCCAGAATATTACCGGACAGAAGCGGTTTTAGGCGTGCGTCAGTTTGCGCCAAATCGCTGGCAAATTTCAACAACACATGGTTTTTGATAGCGCTGAAGCGATTGGAGGTACGTTCAAGATACCCATTCCAATTAAAGTGAAAATACAGCGAAGCAGCGTGATCAATCAGCCAGAGTTGCCGCTGCCACATCAACAAATTGGTATTGCGGGAGGTGCGATCTACGTTGGTAAGATAGGAATCCATCCACACAATGGCAGAAGCTAAAGTAGCATCGGGCTTAGGGGAGGCGGTAGGGTCATATGCCAACGCACCATCCAGATATTTTAAGGCGAGATTCAACCCTGTGCTGGCTTTCAACAAATCCTGAATTTCGGGGTCAGGCTCGTTACGGCTCAGCGAAGCATCAAGCTCCATAAAAACCAGTTCAGGCACAGGCAAGCCCAACGCTCGCGCTATTTCCCCGCCCACCAGTTCTGCCACCAGCGCTTTGCTGCCTTGCCCCGCCCCCCGAAATTTCATGACATACATTGCGTTGTCCTCCGCTTCCACAATGGCTGGTAGTGAGCCACCTTCGCGTAGTGGGGTAATATAGCGGGTTGCTGTTAGCGTTTTTAATTGCATCAGATTAGAATTTCTAAAGGTCTGTTTTCTATTATCATAACTGTAAGATAACACATGCTCTGCTTGAGAGCAAAGATTGGCTTGGAAATAAAAAAGCGAGGACTCGTGCTGAAATTGCAAATCCTCGCTCTAACCGGAATAATTAATCTAACGTGTGAATTTTATCTGGAAAATGCAGCGCGAGTCTCCTCGAATGGCACATTCGATTTCCTCTACCTGAATGTGAGCATCCACCAGCGTTTTGAGCAGAGTTTCAAATGCGCCAGTATAGTAACTACATACCGGTACATCCGCTTTGCTAATGGCATGGCGAATGATGCTTTCATCCAGATTTATTTGGAGTTGTGGAGAAAGCGTGAAGCTGTATTTCCCGCTCCCGGCAAATGTCCAAGCGTTTTTACCGATAGCATTAAGCATCACTTTTAGGCGTAAGTTGCGCGGCAAAAACTTAATGATACGTTGCGCGAACTTAGGGATGCGATTTGCCAGTACATACTCTCCGGTAAACTGACCGGAGAGACGAAGCAACGGTAAAGTCTCCTGAACGCCAAGATTGGAATATAGCATCCTTGCTAAGGTGATAAACTCACCCTCGTCTATCATTTCACCCGGATGATGCTCCCACAGGAAGCTCTGCCCACCCTCGTCCAGTATTCGACGCGCTTTCTCATCACCGTAGATACGGCGCATAGCGCGTACGGTCTGGATTAAGGAGTTTGGGCCGATCTTACCTGAAGGATGAGCTGAAGCGTTGTTATGATCCAGACCGGCGGTAGCCATTCTAGCTCTCCTTCTGAGTCACCGGCTCGACATCCTCCAACTCCTCGTAAACATCGGGCAAGCCTTTGGGAGCGCCACAGGCGGAAACATCGGTGGAAACCATCTTCATGACAGCTTGGGGTGCTTCCTCCTCGACATATTCCGGCAAGTGGTTTGGCGCGCCGCAAGCGGAAACCGAAATGGAGTCAATCATGGTCAGCTTCTTTTTATCGGAGTCCTCTTCACTATACTCTACGGGCAAGCCTTTAGGAGCGCCGTGCAGAGAAACAGGTCCATTGCCGATATTGCCTAGCATGACAACATTCTCCTGCGAGATTTTGTCACCACGCATACCCTTGTAACGCGCCAATTCTTCCGTATTCAGAATTCTATCAGAGTCGAAACCAAAGTCGATTTCAGCCTTGAAGCCCTTGCGTTTGATACGTCCAAGGTTATAGAAACGTTTGTTTAGGGTGGTGACGGCGAAAGCCTTCAAGCAACCCATCATATATTTGCGTTTCCATTTATCCTTGATGAAGGGGTAGGAAGTAAAGGTTTTGTTGGCGAAGAAACGGGCATAATTCTTCAAAACGCCCTTCAAGACCTCTTCGCGTTCCATATTATCGGGTTTCATGATGGGGGTTACGAAGTTGTACTTGGAATAATCACGCACCTCTACCCTGTCGCCCAGTTCCTCGAACAGTTCGGCGAAGGGCCAAGGGGTGTACATATTCCAGTTCGCCATGTCTGGTTTCCAGTCCATCGCCAAACGATAAGTTTCTTCGATGGTTTCTTTCGTTTCGTTTTCCAGACCCATAATGAACTGTACTTCTGCTACCATACCCGCGTCTTTCAGCAGTTGGACGGCGCGTTTGTTCTGCTCGATAGTAGTCTGTTTGCGGAAACGATCCAGTTTCAACTGAGCGGCAGCTTCAGTTCCGAGCGAAACGTGTACCAGACCCGCCTTGCGGTAGAAGGGCAGCAATTCCTGATCGCGCAAAATATCAGTCACGCGGGTATTGATACCCCAGTGAATATCTAGTTTGCGGTCAATCAACTCTTGGCAAAGCGCCACAAATTTCTTTTTATTGATGGTTGGTTCTTCGTCAGCGAGGATGAAGAAACCTACATTGTGTACTTTCACCAATTGCTCGATTTCATCTACGAACAATTTTGGAGAGCGGGTGCGATAAGTGCGCCAGAAACTCCACTGCGAGCAGAAACGGCAAGTGAAGGGGCAACCACGCGCAAAGTTTGGTACTGCTACGCGACAGTTGAGTGGGCGATAGATGTAATCTTTCCACTCTAGCAAGCTCCAGTCTGCCGAAAGCGTATCTAAATTCTGGATTACCGGGTGTGCCGGTGTGGCTATCACCTGCCCATCTTCCAAGTAGGAGAGACCCAAGATTGTGCTGCGATCCTGCAAATCAGTGCCTGCTTCGATAGAGCGCAACAGATTTACAATGATTTCCTCGCCCTCACCGCGTACAATGTAATCAATATAGGGCGCTTCGTTCAAAACTTCGGCATACATAAAAGTAGGATGAATACCGCCGAGGATGGTTTTAGCATTTGGCGCCATCTCTCGCGCAATTTTCATTACTTTCTGCGACTGATAAATCATAGGGGTAATGGCAGTAGTCAATACCACATCGGGGGCATATGATTTGATGATTGCGGCGACAGTCTCATCCGGTAAGTCTTTGGTCATCGAATCTACGAACTTGACTTGGTTGTACCCTGCCTTTTTAAGCGCTCCACCAATGTAGGGGACCCAGCCGGGAGGCCAGTTACCGGCTATTTCAGCGCCGCCGGAATGGTAATTTGGCTGAATCATTAAAATACGCATGGATCTCTCCTTTTTCCTCACGCAAAGCTGCTGCTGGGTGTAGGCTCGATGCTATTCCTGCATCCCGAATTATTCCATTAGTGAGTGAGATTATCAATGAGGTGAACCGATACACTCATGCTAAAATATCGCATATCGGTTAATATACCGGTAAATTAAAGTTAACAAAAGGTTAAAAAATCCAGAGTACATACTACTAATTTGATTCTTCTAAATTTAGTAGCCACAAACCCGCCCGTAGAGAGCTTTAGAAATCAACATCTTCTGAAAGGGCAACTGCGGCGGATTTGGGGCTGAGATGCCATAGTAATTTGCCATTTTGAAAGTCACTGCCAACCTCAATACAAACTGCATGGGCTTTTTTCAGCCCTACCTCCTCACCACAGAGCGCGGTAATAAGCTGTTCCAACTCTGGTTTATGCCCAACTAGTGCCACACAATTATAATTCTCGTATGACTCCAATAATTCTATGGAAGGTTGCGTTGCAACGTTAGGATTGATGGAAAGTGCCTCATCTACCCGGTAAATTTGAAGAGTTGGTAAATAAGGCAGCAGATAAGCAGCAGTCTGGGTTGCACGCCGATAAGGGCTACTGAAGATAGCTTTTACATCCGGTTCATGTAGGGCAATCAACTCACCAAGTTTGCGGCAATTCTTGATTCCCTTAGCAGTGAGAGCTTGATTTTCTTCTGCAACCCCTGCGGTGTATTCGCGTTCGGCGTGTCTAATAAGAATTATTCTCATTCACTTGCGCCCTAAACTACCTCGAATACCTCAACGGTAGATTGCAGCGGGCTTTTTCCTCCAGCATCCCGACTACTGTGAGCTTTTGCAAAGGAATCACCATCGCGCCATGTCTGAAAACTTTCGCGGTCTTCCCAGAAAGTCATTGCCACGTAAAGGATTTTGCCTGCTTCAACTTCGTTCTCCAATTTTAGCAGATTAAAGCTGACAAAGCCTTTGTTGCTGTTCATATCGGTGGTGGTATGGGCAAAGCCTTGCTCCACACGTCCGCTCAATTCAGCCGGACAGGTGATACGATTTTGAACTACTATCATTTACTTAATTCTCCAATCATTATATTAATCCAGTACCCTGCAAAATAATGCTTTTAGGTAACGGCTTTCAGGCGTAAAAATATTCACCGGATGATCTAAACCATGCTCAAGACTTTCCAGAATTTGCACGCGGCGATGTGTTTGAGCGGCTGCTTGTGCGATTGTTCCGCTAAAGTCTTCCATACTGATACTGCCAGAACAGGAACAGGTTAGCAGGATGCCGCCGGGCTTAACCAGCGGCAAACCCAAAGTGTTCAAACGCACATATCCTTGCAATGCTTTTTCTTTTTCACGGTGGCTTTTAGTAAAGGCAGGTGGGTCAAGCACCACTGTATCAAAACGTTCGGTGCAACTTTGCAGATATTCAAATGCGTCCGCTACCACGAATGCATGCTTATCAGAATATAAGTTGTTAAGGCTAAAATTGCGACGCGCCAGTTCCAGAGCAACAGCAGATTGATCAAGGCTGGTAGTTTTCAGCTTTGGGTTTGCGTGTGCAGCATATACCGAAAAGCCGCCCGAATAGCTGAAACAATTCAATAAGCTGCTGCCTTTGGAATAGTGGAGCAAGGCTAGGCGTTTATCGCGTTGGTCGGCGTAAAAGCCCGTTTTTTGTCCTGTCCACGGATTTACCGCAAATTTCAAATTATTTTCTGTAACAACCAATTCCTTTGGTATTTCCCCAAAAATCAATTGTGGTTCTTCTCGCTTTAAACCCTCACGGGTACGCACCTGCACATCGTTTCTGAGAAGTAATGCCTTTGGTTGCAAAACTTGCTTAATTCCGTCAATAATATAGTCAAGCAGGTGGTCTATACCTGCGGTATGTGACTGAATAACTACCACACCTGCATAATAATCGGCAATTAAACCGGGTATATAATCTCCTTCCGCATTAACCAAACGGAACGCATTAGTGGTTTCAAGGTCAAGGTGTGTTTTTCTTAAATTATAGGCATCGGCAAGCCGTTCAGCAAAGAAGTGCGCGTCAATAGGCAGGTCGGGATTAACGGTAAGTATTCGTACTGCAATATCTGTACCAGAGTTGTAGTAGCCTCGCGCTACAAACTCGCCTCCTGCGTCTTCCAAATCCACCACTGTACCAGCTTTATGGGGCGGCACAGGTGTTTGCAATGCGCCGGAAAAGACCCAAGGATGCCCGCGTCGGGCTGTCCAATCACGCCCTTGTTTCAGTTTCAATTTTGGATAATTAGGTATGTTCATAACGGCATTATAGCACATAGCCCGATTCTCCCAAATCAGCTATTATTTGCAATAATTTTAGGGTCGTCCCGATGTTACCACCCATGCTTCCCCAATGAAGCGGTTTATTGCTTGTTCAGCCTGCACCTCATTTCCGGTGATGATAACTACAACAACAACCGGCTTCCCATTTGTCTTAGAGAAAAAGCCGCTCTCACCCCGAAAGTTGGTGTTTTGCCCACTCAAATGCCCATATTTTACATCTTTGGGTAAGTCTGTACCGAACATATTAAGTGCATGGTCTTCACTGTTATCCCCGATGGTAGCCCTTGCCACTAAAATTTGCATCAGTTGAGTTGAAGCTTTTTCACTAACCACGTAACCATCTACCAAATCATAAAGAAACTGTCCAATGTCCTGCGCCGAAGTATAGTTTTCGTTATTAGCATCGGGAAGTCCCAATTTGCGTTGCAAAAGGGTGTCTTTGTAACCGCTATTTTGGGAATAATCGTTAACTTTCTGGAACCCACCCAGTTTATCAATCAGTAGATTAGCGGCTGTATTATCGCTATGGACGAGCATATTATAAAGTATATCTTCGTAGGTAAATTTAGATCCAACCTTAGTCGGTTGATTCATTATTCCAGTGCCGGATACTTGATCAGCTTTTTTCAGGATGTAAGTATCAGATAAATTAAGGTTGCCATTCTCAACTTCAGCAAGCACGGTAGCAGCAATCCACAATTTGATAAGGCTGGCAGCAGGAATCTTATCATTCTCGTTTACTGCCACATAATCTCCAGTAGGCAAGATAACAATGGCATGTGCGCCTTTAGGCAAATTATTAAATATTCTATTGATGCTATCTAACTCATCCGGGTCCTGAGTTTCAATTGGTATTGGAGTCGGCATTGGCGTAGTAGTCGGCTCAGGGGTTGAAGTAGGTTCAGGGGTTGTAGTAGGCGCAATAGTAGTAGATTCTAGCGTTGTGATAGCTACAGTAGCGCTGACTGTAGTTTGTCGGGTAGTGGCTGCAATAACAACTGTTGTTTTAGGAGGTAGTATAATCCCGGTTTTTTCCACATTTGGAGCAGAAGTAGCCGATGCAACAGCAACAGTTTTGCTAGTC
This sequence comes from Candidatus Chlorohelix sp., assembly GCF_037138995.1. Taxonomy (NCBI): domain Bacteria; kingdom Bacillati; phylum Chloroflexota; class Chloroflexia; order Candidatus Chloroheliales; family Candidatus Chloroheliaceae; genus Candidatus Chlorohelix; species Candidatus Chlorohelix sp. The sequence continues at coordinate 14,623 of NZ_JBAXHI010000031.1, forward strand.
TCATCTGTTTTTCTAACCGTTACTACCATAATAATTGCTGCCACAGCCGCAATCAGCACGATGGTTGAAACCGCCAATCCTACCACTAGTAATGCTCTGTTTTTGCCAGAACCTTTTTTTGCTAAATTCTTTTCATATTGAAACGGCTTTGGATAGAAAAAACTCTGCATCCCGGTATAGGTAAGACCCCGTTGTTGTAACTGGTAGAGGCGCATCGGTACATCCAGATAATTGGGGTAGTTATGCTGCAAATCTACAAGAGTCTCATAAGCAGCTTGGTAGTTGCCCAAGCGTTCTTGCTGCAACACATAGGCATATGCCTGTTGAGCGGTTACCATTACTGAACCTCCACAGTAACAAGCGGAATAAAAACTACGATTGGTAAAAAATAGACAATAAAACCATTAACACACTCTCGTAAAAATTCAGGTTTATCCGGGTAATTTAAAAGTTAATATTGTTAGATTTCCAAGCTAAAATTATTATTACCCTGTGAACATGTAAAGAATAATTATACCTTCTTGTTTTGTACCTAACCTAACTTTTGTACCCACTTAACCGCTTTATTATGCACGAAGCGGTACAACCTTGCACTTGCCGCTCTGGTATTGACTTCATCGCGGACACCATCTGACTTATTAAAGGACTTTGTGTCTCTATTATACCAACTACATCTAACTGTGCCACTTCCATAAATGGTTAAATATAAGGATACTAGGTTAGTGCGTCGGATAAGCGCCTTTTATCCTTAAAGGGCTGGAAAGTTTTCGTTACTACTACAAGGGAGAGCGTCATACCAAATTGAGTTTGGTGCAACAGAAAAGCTACCACAAATGTTGGATGCTGGTACAGAAGGTGTAGAGTTTGACGAGGCTTGTTAGAATAGCGCTATGATACAAGAACTGATTAAAGCTAACTTCGGGGTAGAGTATCGCGGAAAACCAAGCGTAAAGCTACCCATATAGAGCTATCCGGAAAAATACCCTTTAGGAGAATATAATGGCTGATATTGGTTCGATAATGGCGGAGGGAATGGTGGGAGCGCTACTCCGCGAAAAACGCCTTACTGTTGCCACCGCCGAAAGCTGTACCGGTGGATTGATTGGAGATCGCCTTACCAATATATCCGGCTCGAGTGACTATTTTATGGGTGGGGTGATGAGCTACAGTAACCGGGTAAAAGAAAAAATATTGGGTGTCCCTGCAATAACGCTGGAAACGGTGGGAGCAGTGAGTAGCGAATGTGCGCTGGCAATGGCGCAGGGCGTTCGCCATTTGCTGGATACCGACATTGGCGTAAGCGCCACCGGAATTGCGGGACCGGGCGGCGGTACGCCACAAAAGCCGGTTGGTTTGGTTTATATTGCGCTGTCCGCCGATGGTTACGAACGAGTAGAGTGTTTTATTTGGTCGGGTGATCGCATCCAAAATAAGCGCGAATCCTCTGAAGCAGCTCTAAAAATATTGATAGAATACCTGCAAAGCCTTTAATAGATTGGAGTAGTACATATATGCCTTTAAGCGAAGAACGACAGAAACTTGCCTTTAGCAATGCGATGACTCCGCGCCAGTTTGTAGAAAGCATGGGGATTTATCGCGAAAGATTGGAATCAGGCTACAAAGCTACCGAATTTCGCCCGGAAACTCTGACTCTCCTTGCCGCTTTACCGGAACCGCTGGAGGCGCTGGGGTTGGTGGAGGATACATCGGGGGATGTGGTTTTCAACTTACCCATCCTGATGAAGTTGGCTGACCACACCGGAAAGTTAAACATTCACCTGTTGCGCCGTTCAGATAATCAGGATATTGCCTCCCAATATGTTTTGCGAAGTGGGCGCAATCATCTGCCCACTTATATTTTCTACAATGCAAAGGGTGACGAGTTGGGAACCTTTATCGAGCGTCCTTCATTTGTAATGGAGTTGATGGCAGACTGGTTTCAGGAATTTTGGGAAACTTACCCTAACCTACCCGGTTTCGGCGCATTTCCCGGACAGATGCCAGAGGTTAGCCGTTTAGCGTTAAACGATTTCTTCGCCGAAAAGCGCGAACCATATCGCGCTCAAGAAGCTGAAGCCATCGCCGCACACATTTTAAAGTTGGTTGGCTCTTGAGAACTGCCACTTTCAGGTTTCAGGGCGGTTGCAAAGCCGGCATTTCCAGCATCCGCCCTAAACGTTAAGAAAATCGTTTTTGTAGTATTTGAACACGCCCTTCCCGAATTTGTTGTTGCTAATGTGGGTAGATTCCCTGTACAATCATCACCAATGTAAGATAGTCAAATCCCCCCATAATTACGAATTATTTTGTTTTCTCAACCAATTTGGTTCTATCAAATTCTTAAAGCGCAGGAGTTAGTAAGATGGATGTTGAAAAAATTGAGCAAATCAGAGCGAAATTTCCAGCCATTCTCGCCAACACATATTTGAATACCGGCACTAATGGTCCATTCCCTGAATGTGGGCATAAGGCTACGCTTGAGTATGCTCAGAAGCAATACGAAAGCGGCAGAATCGGGTTTGAGTCTTTTACCGAGATGTTTCGCGAATTTACCCTTGCTACCAAAGCAGTAGCTAACTTGTTAGGGTGTGATTCCGAAGAAATAGCTTTGACCCACAATACTACTGAAGGGATGAATATTGCTCTGATGGGTTTGGATTGGAGCAAAGGCGATGAAATAATTACTGCTACTACCGAACATCCGGGTGGTCTTTATCCTGCATATCTGCTAAAACAAAGATATGGAGTGAAAATTCGCCAAACTTCTATAGGAAAACCCGGAATAGATTCGATTGCGGAATTAAAACGGGTATTGAATAACAGAACTAAAGCGGTGGTACTTTCGCATGTCTCATGGAGTAGCGGAATGGTTTTGCCAATACGTGAAATTGCCGACCTAGTTCACCAGACAGACGCGCTCCTGATATGCGATGCCGCCCAATCCTGCGGGATGGTTCCCAGCAAGGTTTACGAACTAGGCGTAGATGCTTACGCTATATCAGGTCAAAAATGGCTTTGTGGTCCGGATGGAACGGGAGCATTGTTTATTCGCAAAGACCTTATTGGGAGTCTGTCGCAAACTTTTATTGGGTATTTTGGAGTAAAAGCCAGCGATTACGCCGGTAACTTTGTACCAAACGATGGCGCAAAACGCTATATGGCTGCTACCCTCTACCCTCCCTCGGTCAAGGCATGGCGCGTAATATTGGAATGGCTTGACCAAGACGTAGGCTGGGAATGGGTTTACAAGCGTATAGCCGAATTAGGGCATTATTGTTACGAGCAAATCTCGCAGCTTCCGGGTGTTTCTATGTACACTCCCAAAGATAGCATGGCGGGATTGGTTCATTTTTCCTTTGAGCAAATTGCCGCCCCTGACCTTAGCGCAAAGCTGGCTGAAAAGGGCATACTGGTTAGACCAACCCCAGACCCGGTTTTAACCAGAGCCTCTACCGGGTTTTACAATTCGGAAGAAGATATTGACCGTTTGGTACAGGGTATTGCAGAAGTTGTTGCCGAAACTGCTGTCGCAAAATCATGATATATTAGTGTAGCATTCCTCATATGTAAGGCTCTTTAAAATCTCTAGGTTAATCAACCCAACTCATATAAATGAGCAGTACAAACAATGGGGCTTTCTGTAAAAGTTAGCCCCTCTTAGAGAATTGTAAACACCTATCACCCAGCTAAGTTTGAGAGGAGCCAAAATTGCAGGCTAATATTCTGACAAGTGTCATGACACAGGCAGTTGAACACACCCCAATTACTGAAGTGCTACTATATGTTCTAATTCCAATGGCAGCTATCGTAGCAGGCGGCATTCTTGCCAGTTTCATGATTCCGGGACCGGTATTTACAAGCACAGTACAACATTTTGCCGCCGGGGTAGTGTTCTTTGCGGTAGCGGTAGAATTATTGCCGAAAATGCTGCATGAGAAAGAACCGATAGCTATTATAATCGGCTTTACCGTTGGCGTAGTTTTGATGCTGATTATCAAAAAGTTTGCGGAAGGCGCAGAGGGAATAGAAGAGGGGACGAAGCAACCCACTAGCTTACTTATCACCGTAGCAATTGATGTCTCGATTGACGGTTTACTGGTCGGGTTAGGCTTTGCGGCAGGCGGGCGTGAGGGGGTTTTGCTAACTGTTGCGTTAGGTATAGAAATATTCTTTCTGGGTTTGGCTACATCCAGTGCCCTCAGCCGCGCCAAAGTTTCAAGACAAAAAGCTATCCTGCTACATCTAGGACTGTCATTATTGATAGGTATAGGTGGCGTACTAGGCGCAACCTTACTGGGCGGGCTTTCGGGAGCAGTGCTTGAAGTATTTTTGGCTTTCGGGGTTGCCGCGCTTATGTTTTTGGTCACTGAAGAACTACTGGTGGAAGCCCACAAGGAGCATGACACGATTTTCGGTACGGCGATGTTCTTTGTCGGCTTTATGCTCTTTTTATTGATAAGCCTTGTCTCAAGCTAAAAAAATCAGACTCACGGTTAAATATTTTTCGGGGATTGGGTAACATATTTGCCCTTCCCCTTTTCTCTTCTCAAGCGTAGCACAATAAGTTACTACAGGGCGGCAAAGTCGGTATTTCCATTTTCAACGTCCGCTCTAAAGGTTAAGAAAATCGTTATCACCTCGCGCCTTTACCCAAACCCCTTTGAGAACCGTGTTATAGGGGACAATTTCTTCCTTGCAACCGCTCTGTTTGAAGTTATCAAGGTTTCTCTATATGGGTATTTATGTTATAATCAACACTTAGCGAACCAATATATACCTGTTGTCAGGTACAATATTTAGTAGTTTTGGGACGCTTTATTGTAGGAGATTGTTTGATGTGGAATTTACCGAACTTATTGTTCGGATTGTTCAGCCGGGATCTCGGTATAGATCTAGGTACTGCAAATACGTTAGTGCATGTGCGCGGCAAGGGTATTGTAATATCAGAACCCAGCTACGTGGCAATTGACAAAAAGACAAAAGAAGTAAAAGCGGTGGGCGCCGATGCTAAAGCAATGGCAGGTAAAACACCTGCCAGTATTATCGCAATTCGCCCTCTCCGCGATGGTGTTATCGCAGATTTTGACGTGGTGGAGCAAATGCTCCATGAATTCATTCGGAAGGTTCATACCCAAACAGTGGTAGGACCTCGTCCTCGCGTGGTGATAGGTATTCCCAGCGGTGTAACCGAAGTAGAAAAACGTGCTGCGCGTGAAGCCTCCTTAAATGCAGGGGCGCGTGAAGCCTACGTGGTAGAAGAACCAATGGCTGCTGCTATTGGGGCAGGCTTGCCCGTAAACGAACCCATCGGCAGTATGATTGTGGACATTGGCGGTGGTACAACCGAAGTGGCGGTTATTTCGCTTGGCGGTATTGTCATCAACCACTCGTTACGTACCGCCGGAGACGAGATTGACGAAGCAATTATTCAGTATGCCCGCCGTGAGCATAACCTTGTAATCGGTGAGCGCACCGCAGAATCTGCTAAAATTGCTTGCGGCAGCGCGTATCCTCTAGAACAGGAGTTGCGCTTTACCTTGCGCGGTCGGGATGTGCTTACTGGCTTACCAAAAGCGGTAGAGTTGAGCAGCGTGGAATTGCGCGAAGCAATCGCTGGTCCTGTAAATAGCATTGTTGAAACCGTGAAACTAGCGTTGGAAGAAACCCCACCGGAACTTGTAGCAGATATTATGGAGCGTGGTATTACGTTGGCAGGTGGTGGCGCTTTGTTATTAGGTCTTGACAGGCGGTTACAGATGGAAACTAAAATGCCTGTTTACGTGGCAGATGACCCGCTGACCTGTGTAGTGCGTGGAACCGGTATTATGGTGGAAAGCCTTGAAGATGAAAAATACCGCCGAATTATCGCTTCCAGCCAGGAAGGTCGTCGCCTGAAATACTCACGATAGAATGATTCGCAGGCTTCGGACTGATATTCAGATTCGATTTATCTTCTTCGGTGTATTGCTAGTTACCTCTAGCTTATTGATGACACTGGATAGGGTTGGTTTTTTGCGCCCGGTCGAGCAAATCATTACAACCCTAACCTCTCCGATTGAACAGGGCGCATATAATCTTGGTCGCAATTTCTCTGACTTATCGGCTTTCTTAAAAGACCTCAATACTCTGAAAGCAGAAAACAATCAGCTGCGCCAAGAATTACAAACTGTGCGGGAGGAACGCGCTAAAGCTGCCGACCTTGCAAGCCAACTTCTGGAACTGGAAAAAGAACTTGCTTTTAAGAGTAACCCCGAAAATAAACGCTTCCAGACCGTCAGCGCGGATGTAATTAATCGCGACCTTACCGGGAATAATCAGGCGATTCAAATTAATAAAGGCTCAAACGACAATATTACAAAGGGTATGCCGGTAGTGGATGTTTCGGGGTTTTTGGTTGGGCGGGTGGAAAAAGTGGAAACAAAACGTTCTACCATATTGCTCATTACCGATACTGGTATGGCTGCCAATGTTTATAACAAGCGTTTCGGACAGAACGGCAAACAGATTACCATTGATAAGAACGCCGATGGTACTGCGGTAGGGCAATGGCAGCGTGGCGGTCGTATCACGATTTTCAGAATCAGTAAGGATGCTGACATCAAGCCGGGTGACTACATTTTTACTGATGGTAAAGGTGCTACCTTTCCTGCCGATATTCTGGTAGGTTTCGTAACCGATGTAGTAACTTCCGATAGCGCCCCAGATAAAGAAGCGGTGCTTGCTCCTTCCTCGGATATTGAACGTATTCAACGTGTACAAGTTATACTCGGCACAAATGAGACTAATTAAGGGGAATCGCCGTTAACCCGTATATAGCTGCTATCTTGATATTCGTTTTTGTGCTGGTTCAGGCACATTTTATGCCCGGTTTGTTGCCTGCTCAAAATGACCTGCTGCCAGACCTCTCGTTGTTGTTAGCGGTTAGCTGGGGGTTGTTGCTGGAATGGACATGGGCTTTACCGTTGGCATTTTTTACTGGGCTTGCCCTTGATATAAGCGCGGCTTCCCTCTTGCCAATCGGGTTGCAAGCGTTATTATTTAGCATCGTAGTATTATTTGTAACTTTAATCAGTCAAGATTTTATTCATTCCAGCGCTATGCGGGCAGTTACTGTCAGCTTGTTTGCCGCTTTGGGCTACCGTCTAATGCTATTGCTGGCAGGTCAGTTGCTGGGTTATAATACACTCCAAATACAAAATATCACACAGGTAGTTCTTCCAGTTTCGTTTATTGATGCGGCTATAATGTTGGCTATCTTTGTGCTTGTGCGCCGCCTGAGCAAATTTGGCGCATCGCGAGAATGAAGTATGGTTTTACGGCTAGATGAAGACAACTTAACCAGAGATAACGAACGCGAGGAAGATAAGTCATCCCGTAAAAAAGTTGGCAAAGCCTTACTGGTGAGCCGGGTTAATTTTTTGCGGGTTGCGCTAATGGGTGGCTTTACAGTTTTGGGCTGGAAGCTTTGGGATTTACAAGTTAACACTCCACCAGAAGAACGCCAGTTTGCCACCCGTACTCAGGTTCGAGATATTACAATCAAACCACCACGCGGCATTATTTACGACCGTTTCGGCAACCCTCTAGTTCGTAATATTCCAACTTACTCCGTTACAATTACCCGCTCTGGTCTTCCACCACGCCTAAGTGATAAAGCTTTGCAGGCGATGATTAAAGCCGGGCAAAAAGTGGTTGACCCGCGTCAGGAAGTTTATGATAACCTTGCCCGTTTCCTCGGCATGACTTATGTAATTGGCTGTATCCCCGATCAAATCCTTAGCTCCTCACGGCGCAATGAAACTCTGAATATTCTCGAACCCTACCTTCAAATTTCGGCTCAAGATATTGAAAAGAAATTATACCTACGCAGCGCTCAAAAACTCTCAACCAGCTTCATGTCCTTGCTAGAGAAAATACCGCTGGCTGATTATGACCGCTATTTACCCTTGAGAAATATGCCCGGTGTGTATTTTCTAAGTCAGGGTGAGCGGTTGGTATTAGAAGCCGAATTTCGCACCGCCGATTTTGAGCCGGTGGTAGTGTGGTCTAGTATTAGCCGCGAGGACGCGAATATACTGGATGAAAAACGCTTGGACTTGCCGGGCGTGGGAATTTTGCAAGGCTATGTACGCAAATATGAGCGTCCGGATTTGTTATCGCACTTGCTAGGTTATACCGGTGTGTTGCAGGATAATGATGAATTGGATCGTTACAACAGCAAAGCTTCCGGCAATCAACCAGCAGTTTATCCTGATGGTACAGTACCTCGCAAGGTTTATAGCATAGATGACCAAATTGGTAGGCAAGGCATTGAAGCATCTATGGAAGAATACCTGCGTGGCAATAAAGGCGGGCGTGCCGTTCAAGTGGATAACGCCGGTAACATTGTGCAGACCTTACCGGGAAGTGAGCGGAAGGCAGTTCCGGGACATAGTGTTTTTCTTTCAATGGACCCAAATATACAGGCGGCGGCTAACAAAGCAATTCTTGAAGAAATTGCCTTAGCCAGCGCGAAAAAACAGGCTAGTAACCTCACAGGCGCTGCCATTGTGTTGGATGTGGAAACAGGCGAAGTGGTCGCGCTCGTTTCTATACCTACCTACAATAATAACCTGTTCCGTACTAATTTGACTACGGCGGAAGACAAAGAATTGGAAACCCAGCTAACCGACAAACGCAATCCCTTAATCAACCGCTCTATTCAAGGAGTTTATTCTCCGGGGTCAACCTTTAAGCTAATTACCTCACTGGCGGGCTTGAACGAGAACTCTATTAATCTAGGTACAACTTTCGATTGTACCAAATACATCTGGATTCCTAGCAACGTTGGCGATGGAAAAAGCCGCGACAAATTTAAGTGCTGGGGTAAGCACGGTAGTTTGAACGTAGAAGGCGCAATTACTCAATCCTGTGATATATTCTTCTATAACGTGGCGCAAAATGCCAGTAAAGACGCAGTTACCGGTAAGCAACTGGCTTATTACACTGCTGCGGACTCCAAAGACCCGATTAATTTCAGGGGAATGGGCATCACCAAACTGCAAAAATATATGGATATGTTCGGTCTGGGAAAAGCAACAGGCATAGAACTGCCGGGCGAATATCCCGGCTTGCTCCAGACTCCTGAAACTTTTCCTAAATACCATCAGGGCAACCAGTGGTCTTTGGGGGATACTATTACTACCGCTATCGGGCAAAACGATACTCAGATGACCCCGCTTCAGGTTTGCCTAATGACCGCAACCATCGCAAACGGCGGTACTCTAATTAGACCGCGCCTTGTCAAGCGGGTGTTAGATAATGCGGGAAATGAGATTGTAAAAGATGAACGTTTCATTGTGTCGGTGCTGGAAGTATCACAAACCCATCTTGCCACTGTTAAGCGCGGTATGCGAAAAGTAGTTCTGCCGGGAGGTACTGCCGAAAGCCAGATGTCAAATCAGATGGGTAATCTCACTGTAGCAGGTAAAACCGGAACGGCAGAATATGGCGAATCTTACGGTCAAGATGCGGATGGAAACTTGCTATTTCCTACTCTGGCGTGGTTTACTTGCTTTGCGCCGTATGAGAAACCTCGCTACGCCGTAACTACACTCATTACCACCGATGAAAACCAGATTGAAGGTTCTACCTTTGCAGTACCTGCTGCTAAAAAAATATTGCAGGCTTTATTCCCCAAAGAAACCGGGGTAAAAGTTTGACGGGACTTGCCGGACTCCAGTTCATAAGATTTAGAAAATAGCCCACAGATAGCGATGGTCTTTGTACCGATTTTGAGGTTACACTACAGTGAGGTGAAATATGGCACCCGGCAGTGATAAAAAAAATACCGCCGTAACGATTAAAGGTAATGCGGGCGGTTTGCTGGTTAGGCTTCTGGATGATGAGGAATACCTATTTTCTGAATTGCTCAATGAACTTGAAGGCAGGTTAGAACAATCAGGAAAATTCTTTTTACGCGCCCACACTTCTGTAGATTTGGGCAGACGCGAGGTTGACCAATCTGATTTGGAACTATTACAGGGCTTGATGGCACGCCACGAAATCAAATTGGAGAAGATAATCAGCGGCTCTAATTCCACCCGTAGCGTAGCACGCCGTGTTGGAATAGAATTTCTTCTGCCCAACCGCGAAAATACCCGGTTGCCGCATCAACCTGAACGTGAAACTAATGCCGTACCCTTTGATAACGCCGAAGCTCTGTTTGTGCGACGCACCTTGCGTAGCGGTCAACTTCTCAAACATCATGGCGATATTTGCTTGCTAGGGGATTTAAATCCGGGGGCGCAAATCATAGCGGGTGGAAACGTAATAGTGTGGGGCATCGTGCGCGGTGTTATTGAAGCGGGAGTGGGCGTTACTACTGAACAGAAATCGGTGGTTTGCGCCCTACAACTAACCCCATCCCTATTGCGTATCGGGGAGGTGTTAGCACGCGCTCCCGAAACTCATTCCCGTAATTATTATCCAGAAATTGCTAGAGTCAACAACGGCTCAATTGTAATTGAGCAATGGAAGCCGCATCGAAAATGAAAATTGACAAAATCAGAACATTGGTACAAAATAGTTGGCTAACTTGGGAAATTGCATTTAACGCCTCACAGGGGAAAGATATAATTTATGCCGGGTAAGGTTATCACAATCACCAGTGGCAAGGGTGGGGTAGGAAAAACTACTACCACTGCCAATCTAGGCATGTCGCTGGCACAATTTGGCAAGAAAGTGGCAGTAGTTGATGCCGATATCGGTTTGCGAAACTTGGATGTGGTTCTTGGTCTGGAAAACCGAATTGTTTATGACCTTGTAGATGTAGTAGAAGGTCGCGCTCGCTTGCGTCAGGCGTTGATAAAAGACAAACACACCAATAATCTATGCCTATTACCAGCCGCTCAAACTCGCGACAAAAACGCGGTTAGCCCTGCTCAGATGGCAGATATATGCCGCCAACTTGCGCTAGAATTTGATTATGTGCTGGTAGATAGCCCGGCGGGAATTGAACAGGGCTTTAGGAATGCGATTGCGGGCGCAGATAGTATTTTGATTGTTACCGTAGCAGAAGTTTCTGCTGTTCGCGATGCCGATCGCATTATCGGATTGGTCGAAGCTGCCGAACTCCCCACGCCTGAGTTGATTGTAAATAGACTGAAACCGGCGATGGTGAAACGGGGCGATATGATGAGCGTAGAAGATGTAAAGGAAATTCTAGCGGTACCGGTAATCGGTATTGTGCCAGAAGACGAATCGGTGGTGATTTCCACTAACCGAGGTGAAGCGGTAATCTTTGATAATACGTCCAGAGCGGGTAAAGCCTTTCAGAACATCTCTCGCCGTTTGATGGGTGAAAGCGTACCGTTTTTAAATCTGGATGAACCAAAACAAGGGTTGCTATCCCGAATCTTTGGCGGGGAAAAAAGGTGACAACTCCCACTAGCTAAAGGCTTATTAACATTTGTGAGGTTGTAGTCCCACTTTAGGTCGATTTGTAGCCATAAAATGAAGATACTTCCCTATTTTAGCAACTAAATTGATTAATACCAGAGCCTTCTTCCCTATTAAACAGAGCGGTTGCAAGAAAGAAATTGTCCTCTATAAAACGGCTCTCAAAGGGGTTTGGGCAAGGGCGCGAGGTGATTTTGTAGGGGCGTGGTTCGACACGCCCTCTTTGGGAGGCACAAATCGGTTGACAGAGCAACTTCGCACAAGGGCAATCGTTAGAAGGGCGACTAACGGGTTAATTTTCTTGGCGCGTTGACATTGAAATACCGACCTTGCAACCGCCCTGCCCTATTAAACTGACCCTCTCCAAAATTGGTACAATAAAGGTCAAGTTTCACTGAGAAGTATTAGGCAAGGTCAAAACCTGTACTAACAAACGTGAAGCCGGTAACATCTAGTTTGTAGTCTTTTCGGTTGAATCTGAGATAGAAACGCTCCAGTATCATCACGGCTGTGCTATCGGTATTGATGTTGGATTGGAACATTTCGCCAATCTGAGTAACGTGGAACAGGTTGAAAACCCACGCTGCTACCGTAAAACCCAGAAGAACCTTGCCAAAATCCAACGAAAATTGGATAAGGTAAGCGATTGCTCCGCCGTAACCCGCTCAAGCGCAGGGCAAGCCTGCCCCTCAGTCGCGCTCACCGTAAAACCAAAAATTGTCGATTGGATTTCCAACATAAACTATCTATAAATCTAGTCAATACCTACAGCCTGATAGCTGTAGGCGTAGGGCATGGGAAAAAGCGTTTGAAAATAGATGCCCTCTCTAATGACCTTATAGTGAACCTAGCCTTACTTTAAATAGATGCACTTGCTCTATCTGGCTGTGATAAATTTGAGCTAAACGCATTTTCCCTGTCCCCGAATGCGTTTAAGCTTGACAAACTGGCTTCTTTATATTATCCTGACGAAACAGATAAAGATAATCATGTTTATGATTTGAGTTCAAAGGAGACCCCTTCGCAGAAGGCGCATCAGCGGAAACGAAATAAAGATGAAGACACAGCTAGAATCAGGTATACTCAAATTCTAAAGGTCAAAAAGCTCGGATTTTTCGTTAGTGTTAGGAACCTGTAGAGGAGAATAATAATTTATGTCAGACCAGAACGAAAGACAATTAGGTTTTGAAACAATCGCTTTGCATGGCGGTCAAACCGTAGATGTAGCTACCAACTCTCGTGCCGTACCGATATACCAGACTAGTTCATACGTTTTTAACGATACCGAACATGCCGCTGACCTTTTTGCGCTTCGTAAGTTCGGTAATATCTATACCCGACTTATGAACCCCACCACCAACGTTTTTGAAGAGCGGGTCGCCTTACTAGAAGGTGGAGTGGGAGCGTTGGCTACCAGCAGCGGACAGGCTGCCGAGTTTCTGGCAATTTTGAACATTGCCAATTCCGGCGATCACATAGTGTCGTCTGCCAGCCTTTACGGTGGTACTTACAACCTGTTTCACCACACTCTCCCGAAGATGGGCATTGAAACCACTTTCGTTGATCCCTCCAACCTTGAAAACTTCCGCTCCGCCATCAAACCTAATACCAAGCTAATATACGCCGAGACGGTGGGTAATCCGAAGTTGGATACGCTAGATATTGAAGCGGTAGCCAATATAGCTCACGAAAACGGTATCCCGTTGGTAATTGACAACACGCTGCCTAGCCCTTATCTGATTCAGCCGTTGAAATGGGGTGCAGATATTGTGGTACACTCTGCTACCAAGTTCATTGGCGGTCATGGAACCAGCATTGGCGGTATTATTGTGGACGGTGGTAAATTTGACTGGGGTAACGGCAAATTCCCCGGCTTCACCGAACCGGACGATAGCTATCATGGACTGCGCTTCGTAGATTTGGGTGCGCCGGCATACATCCTGAAAGCGCGAGTGCAATTGCTGCGTGACTTAGGACCTGCTGTCAGCCCTTTTAACAGCTTCCTGTTCCTGCAAGGATTGGAAACGCTGCCTTTGCGGGTCGAGCGCCACAGTTCAAATGCGCTGAAAGTCGCCCAATTTCTTGAGCAACATCCTAACGTCACTTGGGTAAATTACCCCGGTTTGGAAAGCCATGCCAGCCACAATATTGCTACCAAGTACCATAAAAACGGCTATGGCGCGATTATTGGCTTTGGTATCAAGGGCGGTCTCGACGCAGGACGCTCCTTTATCGACAAGCTGAAGCTGTTTAGCTTGTTAGCGAACGTGGGTGATGCCAAATCACTGGTAATTCACCCTGCCAGCACCACGCACCAGCAATTGAGCGAAGCCGAGCAACAGGCTACTGGTGTAACGCCCGATTTCATTCGCCTTTCAATCGGTCTGGAGACGGTGGAAGACATCATTTTCGATCTGAATCAGGCATTGAACAGTTCATCTAACTAGAAGTATCCGGTAAAAGCGCGTTTACTATTGCTCAAGGCTAGGAATGCGCGCTTTTGCTCTATCAATAACAGGGAAGTGCGCCAATTTGCGTTCTGCCTCTAACATACTTGCCAGCAACAGCACTTCCACCACGTTGCCGTAAGCCCAAAAGTATTCATTTTTGGCGGTTGCGGCGGAAACTACAAACATAACAGTTGCACTCAAAAAGAGCCATGGCGGATTTTGCCTGCGCCAGAGGTATGCGCCGGAAGCAATTAGACTTAGCACAATAAAGGCAAGAACCACCGGACCGGTAGCCACCATCCAAATCGGTGCATTGTCGGAAGCAGTATAGCGTACTAATTGCCCAACAATTGTTGGCTCAATAGGCACAAAAAGGTCTATAGCCGACCAAACCAAGCTGATTAGCAGCGTACTTCTATAAACATAGGGTGTCAGTTTCTTTAATTTTGCGCCATTACGATAAGCTAACTCAAAAGCCACGATTACAAATGTAGGTAGAAGCAAGCTGTGCATCAGGTAGCGAATCCGGTGCAATATTTCCAGCAAAGCTCCGGGGTCATTGAAAAGCCCAATTCCAAAAGCTATATTTTCAAAGGTTTCAGCCAATACCACTGCCGTGATAAAAACTAGACCTATAGAATATTTCTGCCTCAAAAGGCTAACGCTCCACACCAACAGTAGTAGGCTGGAAATCATAAATGAGGGTACAATAAACCAAACCGGATGCAACATATTTCACTCCTCAATTGAAATGAACGGTTAATGGAATCAAATCTTGAAAATATCGATGCTATGGAAATCAATGTCATAAAACTTGGTTACAAATCCATAATTAACCCAATTATAAGGGATTGAGGTTAACGGGCAGGTTAAAATTTAATTATAGTCACGCAAATTTTTCTCATAAGGAATTTTATATTGGGACAAACGGCAAAATCCTGTGATATAATACTTCGCGCTAAGTCCGGCACCCCTCGCCGGTTCTATTTTTAATGAGGAGACATCCCGGTGGCGAAAGTTAGAACTAGTCCTCTCGGTATAGTAAATACACAATTCTATACTTTCGGCAGTCCAAACGAAGGCTTGCGTTTAGAAAGTGGGCAAAATTTTGGACCTATCACAGTGGCGTACCAAACTTACGGGCAATTGAACTCGGCGCATTCTAACGCTATCCTGATTTGCCACGCCCTTACGGGTGATTCACATACTGCCGGCATACATGCCGAAGATGGCAGGTTGGGTTGGTGGGAAATTATGGTTGGTCCCGGCAAAGCTTTCGACACCAATCGTTACTATATTATTTGTTCTAATGTGTTGGGTGGTTGCAAAGGCACTACCGGACCCGCTTCGATTAATCCTGACACAGGCAAGCCCTACGCTTTAGCTTTCCCGATTATAACTATTGAGGATATGGTACGAGTTCAAAAAAAGCTAGTTGAGCATCTGGGTATAGATAGCCTCTTGGCGGTTGTAGGCGGCAGTATGGGGGGGATGCAGGCGCTGGCATGGTGTCAGTTATATCCCGAAAGTGTCCGGTCTGCTTTGCCGATTGCCACTTCTCCAAGTCTAACTGCACAAGGTATAGCTTGGAACGAAATCGGGCGACGCGCAATTATGGCGGATCAGAATTGGAACAGCGGTAACTATTACGAACCGGGACAACCTCGCCCCGAAAATGGTTTGGCGGTAGCACGTATGTTAGGGCATATAACCTACCTAAGCGAAGAGTCAATGGAGTACAAATTCGGGCGACAGTTGCGCCAGAAAGATGATTATAGCTTTAGTTTTAATATAGATTTTGAAGTGGAAAGTTACCTACAATATCAGGGCGAGATTTTCAATCGGCGGTTTGATGCCAATTCTTATTTATACATAACACGCGCTATGGATTATTACGATATGGCACGCGGCAAGCGCAGCCTAACAGAGGCATTCGCCAATACAAACGCTGCTTATCTATTCATCAGTTTTAGCAGCGATTGGCTGTATCCCTCCTACCAAAGCGAGCTTATGTCAAGGGCGGCGCGTGATGCAGGGCGCTACGTGGAATACATAAATATAACAGCGCCCAATGGTCACGACTCATTTCTGCTAGAGTCGGAACATCAGGCGCCAGTAATCAGCACATTTTTAGAGAAAGTATTTAAAGGCTAACGCTTAGATTCATAAGCCTTTTTCAAATAGTTAACTGCGGACGCAAAATCCCCCCAATTCTCTAACGCTTCGCCATAAGCTTTGTAAATGTCGCCAAGCACAAATGGTAGGTTTAATAACTCAAGAGTTAATATTGCCTTTTCAAAGAGATGACGTGCTTCATCTTCATTCCCAAGACGAATCTCAATGTCGGCGGCAATTTTGAGGGCTTTGCCTTCGGTTACTAAATCTCCAACGTTGTGGGCTTCTTCAATGGCGATGCTTGCCAACTGACGGGCATCATCAATTCGACCTTGACGCAAACGTAACCACGAAAGTGACATATTAGCCAGCGCTAGGTCAATACCTTTAAGATTGGTATCATGCTGACTGCGCGAAATTGTCTCGCTAAGTATCGCTTCCGCTTCTTCTTCGCGCCCACTAGTCGCCATGAGGTCGCCCACATCTCCGCTGAGTCTCAGCATTTCGCGCCGCTGATTTATCTGGCGGAAGGAATTCAGGCTTATTGCCGTGTAATTTCGAGCGCGAATCAAATCGCCTCGTTCCCGGTAAGAGTCTGCTAGATTACTGTAAATTTGCGCCCGCTGTGATGTTAATGATACCTTTTCTTCAAATTTTAGCGCTTCTTTGAAGGTGTTGAAGGATTCCTCCTGTCTGCCGAGTACGAGATAATCATTTGCTAGATTACACAAAACTTGAAGTTTAAGTTCAGGCTCTATCAAGTTAACATTATCGCAGATAATTTTCCAAGCATCGCGGTGGTGCAACAAAGCCTGATCAACCTGTTTACGCAAGTAATGAAGATTCCCAATTAGATTCTTGATTTCTGAAAGTATCGCTAGTTGCGCGGTTTTTTGAGCAAGTAGCGCAGCTTCTTCGAAAGCAGAACGAGCGTCTTCAAGATTTCTGTGGTTTAGATTCAACAGACCAACTAGCTTCAAATATTGAGTGCGATCATATTCAGAAAGCTGATGACGTGGTAGGTCGTCCAGCAATTGCGCTGCTTGAACTAGCTCATTGCTTTTTTCCAAATCACCAAATTGCCCGGCACGTTCAATTAGTGCTTGTGCTTCCAATAATTTATCGCGAAGGGCAGTAGCCAAACTCAATTCGGAGGTGTTGTAATTATCTTCCCGCTCCGGCATGCTGCTGCTCCCATACCCACCGTACAGGAAAAATTCTACAGGTTCGCCCAGCCTTTTTGCAATTAGTTGTAGAGCTTTAAGAGAGGGATGGATTTTATCTCTTTCAATTGCGGAAATATAACTGGCTACATATTCGGAGCCGGCAAGTTCTTGCTGGCTTAATCCTAGCCGTCTTCGTACTAGTTTAACCCTACTACCCAGTGAATTTGCTTCTGTTTTTCCTGTTTCTACAAAAATTTGAATTAAGTTACTGCCTTTGGAAGCCCTCAATTCTGCTAAAGATCTTCGCCCACGCTTTCTAGCCGGTTGGTCTAGCGTATCGTTGGATAAAATCTGGGGCTTAAATTCTCGTAACGCAATTCCATTGCCAACCTTAAGCTTTGTGTTATTATTCCATTGCGCGTCCAACATAGACCTCTTTCCTTTATTTTACCCTAATGTCACTTTTGGTGAGGGCGTTTATAGCAAATTCACTTAACATCATGCCAAATTTAATTAGATGATTCAAAACTCTATAAACCCAGTACGCTTCCAGAGAAAAGTAAACGCGACTCACCCTGTGTCTGTATAAAATTTATAATTATATTTTAGCGCTTAATCTGAGTTAATAACATAGTATGATTTATAAAATAAGAATTAATTGCTATATTATCCTACAAACTTTATAGTACTTTAGTAGCGTAAATTTTTATTAATGATAGTAATATTGAAAATAAATAATAAGCTTTACTTAAGCTATATCTGAGATTATGATTAAAAAAAGGGTTTTACCTGCACGTTAAGGCAAAAAGGAGTTGAAATAGATGAGTATTCCTGTGGCTGTGTCCGCAAAAGGCAAGCGGTCTTTTACTGTGCGGATAGGTATGTGGTGTGCTAGACATAAATTGCCTGTTATTATTCTCTGGTTGCTCATTTGTGGCAGTTTATTTGTCATTGGGCAATTGGTAGGTACTAGGACTTATGGTATTACCGATGATGTAGGACTTGAAAAACTCGATTCAATTCGCGCGGGTTCGGTTTTTGATGCAAATGGTGGTAGTGAAGCTTCAGAAACGCTTTACGGCATAATCAATCATCCCAATCTTAAAGTAACCAGCCCTGAATTTAAAGCTAAAATTGCAACTGTGGTTATTGCATTGCGTAACGCTACCTATTTGCAGGACGGGATACCAGTTGCTATTTTTTCTCAGGTAGTTGACCCTACTACCGCTTTGCCTTTGCTTGGTTTATACAGTGTGGATGGGAGTGCTGGTCGTATTCAGGCAACGATTCAGGGTGAACGCGAGTTGGTTAAGAAAAAAATCAGTGCAGTGCGCCCTCTCCTGAATCAACTCACCAATCAAGGTAGTGAGTTCAAAGTATTTTTTTTCAGTTCTACTATAATCAATAACGAGGCTCTCGAATTAGCTGCCCATGAATTGGATGGCTCGTTAAAAATTACTATTCCGGCTACATTCTTAATTTTATTGGTTGCCTTCGGCACTTTCGCGGCGGCGTTAATTCCATTATTTCTGGCAATTTCATCACTGATGGCTGCCTTCGGAATCTTGGCGATTTATAGCAATACCATAAACGGAGTTGACTCTAATACTTCTCAACTGATAGCGCTAATGGGCTTAGCAGTTGGTATTGATTATTCGCTTTTCATAATTACGCGCTACCGAGCAGAACGTAGGCGCGGGCGCGACAAATTTACCGCAATCGAAATAGCCAGCGGTACCGCCGGGCGTGCAGTTTTCTTTAGCGGGATGGTAGTAATTATTTCGCTATCAGGGCTGTTCTTAATCGGCATTCCCACTTTTATATCTATGGCAATTGCTACTATTGGGGTTGTGCTGGTATCGGTAATCGGTAGTTTTACTCTTATTCCGGCGGTATTAGCGTTATTGGGCAACGGCGTAAATTGGGGTCGCCTCCCTTATTTTGGGCGAGAACACGATGAGGGAAGCGGATTTTGGAGCAAATTGGTTCACCGGGTAATGCGACACCCGCTAATTATGGTCAGCGTTGTTACGGTGGTACTGGTAGCTTTGGCGCTACCGCTATTTCAATTTAAATTGGGGAATAACGGGTTGGATGGCTTACCCGATTCACTCGATAGCGTTCAGGCAATCCATTTGTTAGCGGATAAATGGCCGCAAGGTACAATCCTAAGAATGAATGTGGTAATTACAAACGCCGATAAGCCTGAAACCAAACAGGCTATTGAGACTTTCACCGAAGCCGCGTTACAAGTAAATGGTCTCAACGGTCCGGTAGATAAATCGCTTTCTAGAAACGGCAAGGCGTTGCGTCTCAGCCTCATTATGTCGGGTAATCGCAATGACCAATTCAATAAAAACATCGTAATGTCTGTTCGTAGTGAGCTTATACCACGTTACTTTGGAAGCTTGCCGGGAACTACTGCGCTCGTCAGCGGGGCTGCTGCCCTTACAATAGATACCACCAAGCTTTACATGGATGCACTACCGCTTATCTTTATTTTCGTTCTAGGATTGAGCTTTATCTTACTATTGGTAGCATTCCATTCGCTGATAATACCTATCAAAGCCATTATTCTAAACCTACTATCTACCGGAGTATCCTATGGTGTATTGGTACTGGTATTTCAAGAAGGCTGGTTTAGTGACCAACTTGGTTTCCAACCAACCGGAGTAATCGAGAATTTTGTGCCACTTTTCCTTTTCACCATCCTGTTCGGGTTAAGTATGGATTATCATCTGTTTATTCTGACCCGTATCAAAGAGGCAAAAGACAGGGGAATGTCATCGGATGCAGCAGTAGCAAAGGGCATCAGTATTACCTCCGGGGTCATTACCAGCGCAGCGGCAATTATGGTAGTAGTATTTGCAGTGTTTGTCACCTTGCGTATCATTATAATCAAACAATTGGGGTTAGGTTTGGCAGTTGCAGTCTTTGTGGACGCTACAATTATCCGTAGTATTTTATTACCGGCGGCGATGAAATTGCTGGGAGAGATGAATTGGTACATTCCTCGCTTTTTGGACTGGATTCCGCAAGTCACCATCGAGGGTGAACCGGAAGAAGTGGAGAGCGGCAAAGAATTAGGAGATACATATAGTGCTATAGCAAGATAAAGTAGTACACGGATAGCGATATATTAGGATAGTGCTAAGGGCAAGTTGAAAATAAAACGTTAAATGACTACGCTTTAACTGAACCTAATTTCCAAACCTTGTGTTACTAAGCACATAGCGATTGGCAATGTCTTTCAAGCGATCACTAGTCTCATTAACTACCTTTAGTTTGGTATTATCCAACCCTTGCACACGCTCACTGACAGCATAGGTATATAATTGGTAATATAATGGTACTGCTGGTAAATCCTCTATCCACAAATCTTGCCACTGGTCATAGCGTTTTTTGCGCTCATCCTGTATCAAAATTTGGCGAGCTTCTTCTAGCAAGCGGTCTGCTTTATCATTTTTCCAGTTGCTATAGTTAAATACTCCAGAGCTAGACCAAATTTGGAACACATCTGGGTCGTTAGTCACCCCTTTTGTAGCGAGTAAAACAGCATCGTAACGCCGCTTGTCCAAATCATTTATAAATTCACTAGGGCTTGCCGAGAGCCGCACCGCTGCAACAATTCCAACATCGCGCAGGTTTGAAACGATTTGTTCAGCTATCAATTGTTCATCGGTACTGCCAATAAGCAAAGTAAAAGTCAGGGTTTGCCCATCTTTTACTCTAATATTTTCTTGATTTAATTTCCAGCCTGCCTGATCGAGCAAATTTCGTGCTGTGCTAGGGTTAAAACCGAAGGTTTTTAAATCTGCTTTATATGCCCACAAAAAACTCAGGATAGGTGAGTTACTGACTACTGCTTGCCCCGCAAATTCTTCCTTCACCAGTGTTTCTCGATCTATTGATTGCGTAATTGCTTGCCTGACCTCTTTCTGCCCGAAAAGGTCAACTCTATCAAGGTTGAAGAAAAGGAAAGTATTAGCAGCATAAGGAGCGGTTAGTTCGCGTATATCTGTACGTTTGAGTATTTTTGCCTGATCCTCCGGCGAGACTGAAGAAATACCATCTACCTGATTGGTTTCGAGAGCGGTTAGAGCCGCCCTTGCACTGGGGTAGAAGCGGAACCAGACTTTTTCGAGATAAGGTTTTTGACCATAGTATAAAGGATTTGCTTGCAAAGTAACGCTATCTGCTGAAATACCGTTTTTCTGAAGGCGATAAGGACCTGTACCAATGGGGGTTTGGTTAAATTCGGCACGCCGTAATTCTGTTACTGGTACTGCTCTCAAGCGATGTTCAGGCAAAAGACCAACGCTGGTGTAATTCAAGAAAGGTGTCCACACACTACGGGTCAAGCGGAAGCGTACCCCGTAATCACCCAAACGGTCAACTTCTATGTCTTTCCATATATCGTGGAGAGCGCGTGCAGAAGGGCTAAAATTGGCAAAATCGTCACTTTTAAGCACACTTACAGTAAAAACCACATCTTTGGCTGTAACGGGGAAACCGTCCTGCCAGTAAACATCATGGCGAAGGTAAAACTCCCAAACCTTGCCGCCTTCTAGGTCATAGTGAGCTTCGGCTATATCATCTTTAACGGTACCATCTGCCTCATTGCGCGTTAATCCGGTAAACACCAATGAGGAAATATCGCGGCTAAGGTCGTTAATTTGTAAGAGGGGGTTAAGGGCAACTTCAGGAATGCCATCTACCACCAACCCTTCAACATATGTCCCACCCTGCGCTGGCGTAGAAGAACGTGGTACTGCCAGCAAGAAGTAAGCCAGCGACACTGCAATAGCAAGGAAGCCGACTCCAGCTACAAAAACCTGAAGCCGTAGTCGATTAACCAAAAGCCAGATCCTTTATTGCTTAATCAGGCTGTTTGACAGCGCAACTAATGCAAAAATAATCGAAAATACAATAGTAAATTGGAAAAGCCGTAGCTCAAAGCCACGCCGTGAGCTGAAAATCTTGCTGCTGTCAGCCGCTGCCGAGCTATTAATGCCACTGCCTTTGCTTTGCAGTAATATCAGTACGACTATGAAAATAGCTAGGATAAGCTGAATTACGTTTAGAAAGCCACCCAAAGTTATACTCCTGTGAATAGAATCTTTTGTCTGACAAAGGGCGATTATACCAAGCTCTGAGTACAGATGCAAATATTTGTAACATTTTAACCGATAAATTATAAATCTTGTATAAAAATAAGGGCTATACCGGTTCGGATTATGCCAACACTAACCGGTACGCCCCCACCCTACACAATTACCGAACCTAAGAATGATTTCGCGGTTGGGTTTAATTATTCTTGGTGTTCCTGGATATAATCTACGGCATCTCCTACAGTAGCGATTTTTTCGGCTACTTCATCAGGAACTTGGATACCAAACTTTTCCTCAATTTCCATAATCAATTCAACCAAATCAAGGGAGTCAGCATTCAAATCCTCAATAAAAGAGGCTTCAATTGTTACATCTTCTGCATCTACCGCAAGTTGCTCAACAATTATGTCTTTGAGTTTATCGAATATTGCACCGGTTGCTGCCATACTTACTCACCTCCCTCTGCTGTTGACGCGAGTCACTTTAATTATTATCCTCCTGACAAAAATCACGCTTGTAACTTTTAGTGGCGCATGGCGGCGCTCACACAGGATTCATAGTGTTACGAATGTCCTTTGAAACGATAGTTCCTAGGACGCCATTTACAAAACGACTGCTGCTATCACTTCCAAAGCTTTTGGCAAGCTCAATTGCTTCGTTGATTGCAGCTTTTACCGGAACTTCATTATTAAATAGAATTTCAAAAATTGCAAGACGCAGAATATTCTTGTCAATTTTAGCCATCTGATCCATAGGCCAGCTTGGAGCATTCGAGGATATGATTTTATCCAATTTATCTAGGTTGCCGATAACGCCTTTTACCAGTTGCCTAGCAAACTTAACAGCCCCCTCTTCCAGTGTTCCATCTTCCACATGCCGCGCTATTACTTCATCGGCATCGTGTAGGGTTACATCCACCTCAAAGAGGGTTTGCAAAGCCACAGTACGCGCTAACCTTCTCAAGCTTGGCATTTTTTCATTAAGCCTGTCCAGTTGTACCAAATGCCCCTTTACTACCGTTATTCAACATTTTGAATGTACACGTTGATTTGTTCAACCGGCATGCCTACCATGTAGCGCACTGCCTTTGAAACATCAGTTTGTACTAATTTCCCGACCTGTAGCATATTCGCTTCACGGCTTACCACGATATACAGGTCTGCGCTGACTGCGCCCTCTTTTATTTCTATTTTGACCCCATCATTGCCTTCTCGATTGAAGAGGCGTTTTTGAGGGGCGTTTCCCAATCGAAGCACGCCTGCTACACCAGCGGCAGCGGCGTAAACGATGGTTTCAAGCACATTCGGGGCTACCTTGACGGTGCCGAGTTTCTTTTCAGGATTTCCGTTTGTACTCATAGGCTCTGGTTTTACCAGCCCCCACTCATTTTCTTATCTACAAAATCCAGATATGCCCGCCCGGCGCGATATTCCGCATCGCCTAGTATTTTTAGCTGGAACGGGATGGTGGTTTTTATGCCACTTACTACCGTATCGTGCAAGGCACGTTCCAATCTCGTGAGCGCTTCTTCACGAGTGCTTCCTCTGGCAATTATTTTCCCCAGTAAGCTGTCATAGTAAGCTGGCGCAGTGTATCCGCTGTATAGATGGGAATCTACGCGAATGCCGGGACCGCCCGGCGGCACAAATAAATGAATTGTACCTGCATCAGGGCGGAAATTATTTGCAGGGTCTTCCGCGTTAACTCTACATTCTATTGCATGTCCCTGTATTTTAATGTCTTTTTGAGAGAGCGTCAAGCGTTCACCTGCGGCGATACGGATTTGCCACTTTACAAGGTCTATTCCGGTGACTTCTTCAGTTATGCCATGCTCTACCTGAATACGAGTGTTCATTTCCATAAAGTAGAACTCCCCTGTGTTGGAGAGCAGGAACTCGATTGTACCAGCGTTGGCGTAGCCGATTGACTTTGCGCCTAGCACCGCTGCCGCGCCGATTTTCTCCCGCAATTCTTCGGAAAGGTTAGGTGCGGGGGCTTCTTCCATAATTTTCTGGTAACGCCGCTGGATTGAGCAATCGCGCTCGCCCAGATGTATTACATTACCATAATTATCCGCCAGTATTTGAATTTCGATGTGGCGCGGTTTGGCAATATATTTCTCTAGGTACAGTTCACCGCTGGAGAAAGCTTTTTCTGCTTCGGCGCGTGCCAGCGGGAAGACCCGTTCTAGGTCTGCTTCGTTTTCGATGACGCGAATGCCGCGCCCACCTCCGCCAGCCAACGCTTTGAGCATCACAGGGTAACCTATTTTGGCAGCTATGCGTTTTGCTACATCTAGATTTGGTAAAGCTTCCGAACCGGGGGTAACTGGCAATCCTGCATCTTGCATTAGCTTGCGAGCTACCGTTTTCTCGCTCATTTTCTCCATTACCGCCGGGCTTGGTCCGATGAAGGTAATGCCTACTCGTTCGCAGATTTCTGCTACGTAGGGGTTTTCGCTTAGGAAGCCGTAGCCGGGATGAAGTGCATCTGCGCCGGTAATCAACGCCGCGCTGATGATTGAGGGCGTATGCAAATAACTTTTCGCGCTTTGTGCCGGTCCAACGCAAACTGCCTCGTCTGCGAAGCGCACCGCCAGCGAATCGCGGTCTGCCTCACTATATGCCACCACGCATGGGACACCCAAATCGCGACACGCTCGCACCACTCTTAAAGCAATTTCGCCTCTATTAGCAATTAAGATTTTTTTGAACATTTTTACCGTTTTATTGGGGGTATTAATTGTTTAGTTTTTCTCTAACTACCCTTAGCTGATGATAAGCTATACTAATAACACTCAAATTTTTGCCAAGCAAGAGGCTCAAGCTCTTGTCTTTTCTAACTGTTCCAGCCAAAAAGACCTCATCTGTGAACATAATCACGTATTATACATTATTTTCCTGATGTTCGAGGTACACCACCATCTACATCATCACCATGCCTCCGTCCACTGCCAATACTTGCCCTGTAATGTACGCGGCGGCATCTCCGGCAAGGAAGGCAACCGCTTCGGCGACATCTTCGGGTTTGCCGAAACGCTCCAACGGTATCTGTTCTAATGCCTTTTTCTTGATTTCATCGGATAATACCCCGGTCATATCGGTATCAATGAAGCCGGGCGCAACAGCGTTTACGGTAATGCTGCGGCTTCCCAGTTCGCGTGCTGCTGATTTGGTCAAACCGATTAATCCGGCTTTAGCTGCGCTATAGTTAGCCTGTCCTGCCCCGCCCATTTGCCCTATGACCGAGGTTATGTTAATGATACGTCCGTAACGCTGTTTTAGCATGGTGCGTTGCACAGCTTTGGTTAGCAAGAACGAGCCTTTCAGGTTTGTATCTAGCACTGCGTCCCAATCCGTCTCGCTCATCCGCATCATAAGTTGGTCGCGGGTGATTCCGGCATTATTTACCAGAATATCCAGTCGCCCGAAGGCTTTGACGGTTTCTTCTACCAGCTTTTGCGCTTCGGCAGCCACCGAAACATCGCCTTGCAGGGCTATGGCATCGCTGCCAGATGCTTTGATGGCGGCTACCACTTCGTCCGCTTCTTGCTGCTTGCCCCGATAGTTTACTGCTACTTTCGCGCCCAACGCGCCCAATTTCAATGCTACCGCACGCCCAATACCCCTACTCCCGCCTGTTACTAGCGCGACTTTACCTTCCAGATTCATCTCCCGCTCCTATTTGAGAATATCATCCGAGTTAACCAATTCTACCTCTTTTTCGATGCGCTTAATCAGTCCGTTCAGTACCTTGCCGGGTCCGATTTCCACGAAACGGGTTGCGCCGCTTGCTGTCATCGTTCGCACCGAGTCGACCCAACGCACCGGGCTGTAAGTTTGCAGCGCTAAGTCTTCGCGAATGGCTTGCGCTTCGGTTATGGCTTTAGCGGTGACGTTGCTGATTACCGGAATCTTCGCCTCTACCCACTCCACCTGCGCGATTGCTTTTCTCAATTCTTCTGCCATTGGGCGCATCAGGCTGCTGTGGAAAGCTGCGCTGACGGGCAAGGGTATTACCTTTTTAATGCCGTTACTTTTCGCCAGTTCGGTGAAACTTGCCAGAGCCGCTTTTGTGCCGCTAATGGCGGTCTGTCCGGGCGAGTTATAATTCGCCATCTCTGCTCCACTCTTGGCGCAAAGCTGTTCCAGCAAAGCGTCATCGCCGCCAATGACTGCCACCATCCCGCTATTGCCCTTTCCTGCTTCGTTCATCAGTTGTCCGCGTCGATGCACCAGTTTTACCGCATCTGCGAATGACAACGCGCCCGCCGATACCAGCGCGGTATATTCGCCCAGACTATGCCCTGCCACAAAGAGCGGGTAGTTGCCTATAACTTCGGGATAATTTTGGCGTAGTACCGCCAGATGCGCCAGACTTGTCACCAGAATAGCGGGTTGCGCGTGGTCGGTGCGAGTCAAAAGCTCGTCCGATCCTTCCCAACATAAATGGGACAAAGAAAAGCCGAGCGTAGCATCCGCCTCGGCGTACAAATGCGCCACTTCCGGGTAGTGCCTCGCAAGTTCTTTCCCCATACCGACTGTCTGTGACCCCTGACCGGGGAATACCCACGCGACCGCCTCTGTTCCGATTGCCAAGTTGTAACCATCCTCCTCAAAGTTAGGCAAGGGGTTTAAACCCCTCTTACCAGTATATCAGCCCGCTTGCCCAAGTCATCCCGCCTCCAAATGCTGTCACCAGCAATTTCATGCCGCGTTTCAATCTTCCGCTTTCTATGGCTTCGTTGATAGAAATGGGGATAGAGGCAGAACTGGTATTGCCGTAGTTATGGATATTTACCCAAACCTTAGAGGGGTCAAGCTCAAGGCGTTTGCCTACTGCTTCGATGATGCGAATATTAGCTTGATGCGGGATAAGCAAATCTACATCGGCAATGGTCAAGCCTTCGCGTTCTAGCGTCTCAAGGCTGGAGTCCACCATCGCCCGCACTGCCAATTTATAAACTTCACTACCCTGCATTTTTACGAAGTGCTGCCGCTCTTGGACGGTTTTGGCGTTGGGCGGTGTGCGGCTACCCCCTGCCGGGATGTTCAGCAATTTCCCGCCCGCGCCATACGCGCCCAGTTTGAACGAGCTTAGTCCGCTTTTTTCGGTACTGCGTTCCACCACCACTGCCCCCGCCCCATCACCAAATAGAACACAGGTATTGCGATCAGTAAAATCTATAAAGCGGGTGACGGTTTCCGAGCCTAGCACCAACACGCGCTGGTATGCTCCGGTTTTGATAAATTGTGTGCCAACGCTAAGAGCATAGATGAAGCCGCTACAGGCTGCTTCTAGGTCAAACGCCCCTGCGTTAACTGCGCCCAACGCTTCTTGCAACAGGCAAGCGGTGGAAGGGAAAAGAAAATCGGGGGTGCAAGTACCAACAATAATCAAATCAAGGTCTTTACCTTCTACTCCGGCTTGTGCCAACGCTTGTTTTGAAGCCGCCAGCGCAATATCTAAATTCGATTCGCCTTCGCTTAGGATATGCCTTTGGCGAATCCCAGTGCGGGTAGTAATCCACTCATCGCTAGTATCAACTATTTGCTCTAGTTCATGGTTGGTGAGAATTCGCGCAGGAATACCCCGACCCCAACCCGTAATTGCCCCGTAGTACATGCTCTGGGTCATTTAACTTCCTCATTAAATAAAAAAGCGGTTCGAGCAATATTAGGATAGTTGAGCAGTGAGTAAGGATAGCGCGACAATTTTAGCCGCGCCGGAATCGTTCCAAAACTAAACCTTGGTTTTTTGCCGTGTCTGAATTACCTGTTCGCCCTTATAATATCCGCAGGATTTGCAGACGGTATGGGGAAGGCGTTGTTCACCACAATTATCGCAAGTTACAAGCTGCAATTCATCGAGATGGTGGTGCGCTCTTTTGCGACCCTGCTTGCTATGTGAACGTTTGTATTTGGGTAGTGCGCCCATTTTAGATCATCTACTCCCTTCAAAAAATTTAATATAAGCTATTTCCGGCGCGAATTTTAGAATATGTAATCATACAAAAAACAAGAGCCACCGGAATTGTTAAACCAAAGAGATATTATAGTCTTTCTGCCCCTCAAAATCAACTTGCCGGGAACTGACCGTTAGGGTATTATTTAAATTACTAGAAGTTGGCGAAGATGGTACTAAATTATTCACGGGGAAGGGAATTGAAATGTCAGAACGCTATGGAATAGGCGTTGACGTTGGCGGCACTAAGATTATGGCAGCGGTAGTTGACCTTGAGAGTGGCGAGGTTATTGCCAGCGCTAAGAAAAGAACGGTCGGTAACAAGGAAAAAGATTTAGGAAAACGAATTATCAGCGCTATTGAGGATTGTCTCAGTTTGGCGAAATTGCCCGAAAACGTTCGCCCTATAACAGTGGGCGTAGGAGCGGCAGGGCAAGTGAACCGCGAAAAGGGCATTTTAATAGCGGCTCCTAATCTGGGTGTGCCTCCTAATTACCCGCTTGCCAAAATCATCGCCGACCGCTTTAAGGGTTCGGTGCGCTTGGGCAACGATGTGGAAGTAGCCACATTGGGCGAATTACATTATGGGGCGGGACGCGACTTTGATAATTTCGTATGCGTTTTTGTCGGTACTGGCATTGGCGGCGGTATTGTACATGATAGCAAGTTGTATCGAGGTTCGAGCGGTACTGCCGGAGAAATCGGGCATATTGTGGTAAGCGCGGAAGGGCGTTTGTGCGGGTGCGGAGGGCGTGGTCATCTGGAAGCCTATAGCAGCCGTACCGCCATTACACGCACTTTATTGGGTGAATTAAAGCGCGGTAAACGCAGCATTCTGACCGAATTGCTGGCGGCAGAAGGTATTGCAGACCCTACTATTGCCACTAGCGTAGCGATTCGCAGCAAGGTTATCGCACAAGCGGTACAGGCGGGGGATGCGCTGGTGATAAATACCTTGACCGAAGCGGCGGAGTTTCTGGGTTTGGGTCTTTCCTCGATTATCAATTTCTACAATCCTCGCCGTATCATTCTGGGCGGCGGCTTGATAGAAGCGGTCGAGATGTTTTTCGAGTACACCTTAGACGAAGCCAAGCACGAGTCTTTAGCTTCTGCCGCTTCTATAGTTGATATTGTACGCGCCAAACTTGGAGACTATTCTGGAGTGGTAGGCGCGGCTTTGATGGGGCAGCATTCGTAGTCTGGCGGTTCGTGGGTAGGGGCGCGGTTCGATGCGCCCTTTTTTAAAATGGGAGCATCTCAGAAATGGCGCAGGGTAGGTCTGTAACGCTGGCGCGTAGCGGGTTGGTCAGTTCGCCGCATTATTTATCGGCGATGGCAGGCGTTCGCATTTTGGAGGCAGGCGGAAACGCGATTGATGCCGCAATTGCTGCCAATGCCGTTCTGAACGTAGTACAACCGCATGGGTGCGGTACTGGCGGCGACCTGTTTATGCTCATCTATGACGCGAAAAGCGATGGGCTTTACGGTTTGAACGGTAGTGGGCGTTCTCCGGCGGCAGCAACGCCGGATTGGTTCAAGGCAAACGGGCATGAAGTTATGCCTCAGCGGGGTATCTTGCCTGTAACCGTTCCGGGCGTGGTGGACGGTTGGCAAATGGCGATTGACCGCTTCGGCAAGTTGAGTATGGATAAGGTGCTGAAACCGGCTATTCGCTATGCTGAAAAGGGCTTTGGAGTAGGTCCGAATTTGCATGTCGCCCTTGAAAATATCTTGAAACAGACGTGGCGTCACGACTCTTGGCGTGCTGTGTATGCGCCAGATGGTAAAGCTCCAGCCGAAGGCAGTATCCTCAAATTGCCCGATTTAGCCCATGCTTTGACTCAAATCGGGGATAAGGGGCGGGACGCTTTCTACAAGGGCAAAATTGCTCGCGCCTTAGTGGAGTTCTCGGAGAAAGAGGGCGGACTTTTCACGCTGGAAGATTTGGCGGAGCATCAGGGCGAGTGGGTTGACCCCCTGAGTATCAGCTATCACGGCTATACCATTTACGAAATGCCGCCCAATACGCATGGTTTGAGCGCGTTACAAATGCTTAAACTGGTGGAAGGGCTGGAACTTGGTAAGAAATTCACTACTCCCGAAGCGATTCATTATATGGTGGAAGCTAAAAAGCTGGCGTTTGCCGACCGCGCTGCTTACATCACCGACCCCGCTTTTATGAAGGTTGCGCCTGAGCGTTTGCTGGATGAGGACTACATAGCCACGCGCCGCGCCCTGATTGACTCGCAAAAGCCGATGGTAAGCATTGCTCCCGGTTCATTTGAAGGCGACACTATTTACCTGTGTGCGGCTGATGGCAAGGGCAATGCCGTTTCGCTGATTCAGAGCAATTATATGGGTGTGGGTTCGGGGTTGGTTGTGCCGGGATGGGGCATCGAATTGCAGAATCGCGGCGCGTATTTCTCGCTCGACCCAGCCCATCCCAACTGCATCGCGCCTCGCAAGCGTACCATGCACACCCTCATTCCTTCGATGGCTTTCCGCAATTCGAAGCCCGAAATTATCTTTGGAACAATGGGCGGTGATGGTCAGCCTCAGATTCATTTACAGGTTTATACCGACCTGATTAATTTCGGGATGAACATTCAAGCGGCGATTGAAGCCCCGCGCTGGATTCATGGCAAGGGCATGCCCGACCAATCGGAAGGTTTGCAGGTGGAAACGCGCTTTTCTCCGCGTGTGCTAGGGGCGTTGTCGCGTTTGGGTCATCCCATCCAGCGGGTGGGCGCGTGGAACTCCGCTATGGGCTATGCACAGGGCATTGTGATTAATCAGGAAAACGGGCTATTGATGGGTGGGGCAGACCCCCGCGCTGATAGCGCCGCCATTGGGTATTAATAGGATGAGAGTCGCAATTATTGGAGCAGGCTCACTTGGCAGCCTTGTGGCGGGCTTACTGGGGTTGGTAGCAGAGCATAAGGACGAAATCTTCCTTGTTACCAATCGCCCCACGTCCGATATGAGTCTTACGCTTGAGCCAGCGGAACTGGTGCAGCGGCAATTGCCTGTTTTTAGCGAGGGCGCGGTGACGGTCAGGAATGTG
>NZ_JBAXHI010000032.1:0-43026 GCF_037138995.1 Candidatus Chlorohelix sp.
GAATATCTGGCGAAGAATGTTTATGCCACCGCCGATATGCGCGAAGCCGATAAGCAAGACGCGGTTATCGTGACGCTCAAGGCGCATAGTTTGGCGGCAATTGCCCCCGCTATGCGGGCAATGTATCGCCCCGATACGATGGTGGTTTTGGCGCAAAACGGCGTGCCGTGGTGGTACTTCCGCAAGCAGAACAGCCCCTATGAGCAGTACCGCATGGAAGCGGTTGACCCCGCCGGGCTGATAGAAGCCAATATCGAGCTTGCGCGGGTAGTTGCGTGTGTGGTGTACCCGGCAGCAGAACTGGCAGAACCGGGCGTGGTGCGTCATCTGGAGGGGGATAGGTTTTCGTTGGGCGAACTGGACGGCGCAAAAACCGAGCGTATTGCTAGGCTGGCGCAAGCGATTAATAGAGCGGGCTTGAAAGCGCCGATTCGTCCGCGCATTCGCTCCGAGTTGTGGGTTAAGCTGTGGGGCAACCTCGCCTTTAACCCTATCAGCGCTCTGACTCGCGCCACGCTGGAGGACATTTGCCGCTATCCGTTAACCCGCCAACTAGCACACGACATGATGTATGAAGCGCAACTTATCGCCGAGAAATTGGGGGTAGATTTTGGCATAACGCTGGAGCAGCGCATCGCGGGGGCGGAGAAAGTAGGGGCGCACAAAACCTCGATGTTGCAGGACATTGAGAGCGGGCGACCCACCGAAATTGAGGCTATCGTGGGGGCGGTGGTAGAGTTGGGCAGGTTGGTGAGCGTACCAACTCCGCACCTTGAGGCGGTTTATGCAGCGGTAAAATTGCTGGAACGTACATTACAAACGCCTATACAGGGCGGTTGATACATTAAAAAACTATAAGAAAAAGAAATGTTTTTGTCATATTCTAGCCTATTATTGTCATATTCATTGTCATATTTTGTGCTATTATTTTATGTGTGTTCTTTTAGATTTATGACATAGGGTACAGATAACTTACGCTCATGCTTAAATTAGCCTAGTAAAACCCTTATGTGGAGTAGGCATGAATATTCTAGTTGTGGAAGACGAGCCTTTAACCTTAAAGGTCGTGGAATACTTATTAAAAGGTAGTGGTTTTAAAGTAGCAAAAGCGACTAATATAGAGGAAGCTAACGAAGTTTTGCGCCAAAGCCAACCATGGTTGGCAATTGTTGACAAGATTCTGCCCGATGGTAACGGCGCTGAATATTGCGAAATGCTGGCTAAGAAACATCCCAGTTTGCCTGTAATATTGCTCACCTGTGAAAGCCCCCACCGACAACGCGAGTATATGCGTTATCCCGGAGATACCATCCGCAAACCTTTTGTGTTGAAAGATTTGGTAGAAAGAGTTAAGCTAATGATAGGAGATAATAAAAATTCTCCTCGTAAAGCTCCCTCTCTGCCTCGCTTGGTGGTGAACAATATTGAGTTGCTTATTACTGAACAGCGTTTGGTTATTCCCAATAAACCCGCCATTCAACTTTCTAAGCCTGAATCAAAATTGCTGGAATGTTTGATGTCTAAAGCCGGGACAGTCGTAACTACCGAAAAACTGTACCTTACCTTGCATAGATGCGGTTTAATCGGTGAGACGCAATCAGTTGATACCCATCTTTATCGGCTTAGATGTAAGCTAGAAGATGACCCCAATAATCCCCGCTATTTGCTTTCGGCGGAAAAGCTAGGCATGAGAGGTTATCTCTTTTCCATGGTGGTTGAGTAAGCTCGTTTTTAGCCCCTTTAAGTAGGGGCTTTTTTTTATGCGGTCAATTTTAGACTTCTATCGGCAACCGCTCTGTTATTTCGGTTGGCAAACTTGGTTCTTCCATTTTAGAGGTTGCAGGCTTATTTTGAATTTCTTGCCAGTAAAGGTAACTCAGCCAGATAAAAACCCCAAGTGTCCCTAGCGCAAGTATTCGTTGCGTCCAATCCTGAGCAAAAATATCACTCCAAAAATAGAAACTGTATATAAGCCCTTTATATTGCAAGGAAAATATCAAGTGCGCCAGTTGTAGCCAGCACAAAGCAAGAAAGGGGAGTCTATATTTGCGTTCTTGCCAAGTAGCCAGCCACATTATCGGCAAACTGTATAGCAGGTAACGCTCTTTCATCTTGATTAAAAAGGTGAAGCAGGCGGTGCCAAGTAGCGTTGCCCCTAGCGCATACTTTTTAAGGGGCTGTTTCTGTCCTCTGGTGGTCCACAAGATTAATGCTAATATTAGACCTACCGCCGCAAAACCCGCCAGACTTAACCAGAAGGGCAGTTCCACCCGCGCTGCCCCTAGCATCAAAAATTGGAAGTTATAGGCATGCCCGTAAACCTGATATTCTCCTGCCAGTTCCGGGCTGCTAAAATAGTTGTAAACAGCTTTGAAATCTAGCCCAAAAGCAAAAACTGACATTCCAAAAGCGATAGTTCCTCCCAAGAAAAGAGAGAGTATCCCTTTTTTCCACCCGCACCGCTGCACTAGCATCCAAATTAATAGCGGTAAAACAAACCATGCTTGGGGTTTGGAAATAAGGATTAGCCCTGCCGTAATGCCCCCTGCCATTGGCTTTTTGCGCCACGCATAGTAGAAGTTTAGTACCAATAACAGAGTCGGTATAATATCCGTTTGACCCCAAATTACCGAGTTGTAGAATAGTGCAGCATTAAACCCGACCAATAACAGCCACCGGGTAGGAGGGATGGATAAATTAGCAGGCTCTTTTCTTTTTAGCCGGATAAACTGATACAAGATAGCGAGCATTAGTAAGAAAAGCAGACCACTAAAGCCCCGCCATACCACATCATTCCATTCCAGCCCAAGCGGATAAACTATCAGGCTATATAGCCAAAGTAAATAGACAATCAAAGGGGGATAATCAAGAGAGGGGGTATTATTATAAATGTTCCAAAGACCATTTCTATGGATTGATTCGATCCAAATGTGGTAAGTCCTGATGTCAGAACGATGTCCATCGGGAGCGAAAAGGAAAAAAAGTATCAGCAACCCCACCGCGCCAAAAAGCAGCCATGCCGAAGTTTTGCCCAATCTCTGAAGATAGCAATCAACGGTATAAAGCAGACCCATTCCTGCTGCTACCAATAATAGCCACCAAGAACTTTGGAAAGTAGAAGGGGCTATTGTGGCAAGTACAAAACCGAGCATTCCAGCCAGCAAAAACACTTCAGGTACGCGCAAGCCAGCACGCAGACACCACCCGCTAACAAGCCAGAGTAGCGCTAGTCCCGCTATCCAGAAGGGGTAGGGGAAAAATAGTTTAAGTATATGGGTTCGGGGAAGGCTTAACTCAGATTCAAAAAAAATAAATGAGAGCTTACGAGGGTCAGAGGGCGCTTTAAAAAAGTTGCTGTGGAAATCAAGCGACAAGCCTTTGCCTGAAAGACGCGCCGGGATTTTCAGGTAGTAATCCTGCACATCATTGTTGCTCTCTACCGCTTTAAGCGTAGCAATAAGACGCGGTTCAACTTCAGGGTTTTGGGTATTCTCGAATATTTCAATTACTGCCGGTTCCATACCGGGGGGACGGCGCAAATCTAGGCGTAACCTCAAATCTAAATCGGCATAGCGTGGAATTTGAGGGTAATTCAGAGATGCTGCAGGTTTAGCCCATGTAAAGGGAATATTAGCGGAGGTGGTTTCCGGTCCGGTAAAGCCGATAAATTCCGCGCAAGGTAGTGTTTTTGCAGAGTGAACAGCAGGTCTGGAAGGAATAGCTACCAGAACAAATACGACAAGTACGATTATTGTTGTTTTAAGGATTAAGCCATAGCGATAATAAAACATGAGTATGTTCTTTTACAAGTAGTTTGACGTAAACGTAAATTCTAGGTTCAAGCTTGAATTTAGACCAAACTATTTAGCGCGTAGAGCTTGCGCCATAAACTCTGTTAAATGGCAATTCCTTGATTATTTCGGTTGGCAGCCTTGGTTCTCTAATGCTCTAAGTTTACTAAGTTTTTCTCCTTTTTGCAACTTTGTGAAACAGCAACCCAGGTCGGTATTCCAATGTCAACACGCCAAGAAAATTAACCCGTAGGGGCGCTGGAGTCGCCCTTTGTGTGTTGCCCCCATCCCATGGGAATTGCGCCACCGAACGAGGGCGCAACATCGAGGGCAAGAGCAGCCTCCTACTAGAACCCCCGAACCCCTCCGAACGCGATATGCCCTTCCCAAAGCTAGTACAGCAGGTAACCTCCCAGAGCAGCGAGACCGAGAATGAGCAGGATGTTTACTCTACGGCTGAAGCTCAGACCAAACGTGCCTATCATAACAATTACGGTTTTCCATTCTAGCCCAACACTAGTAACCAGTGAAATTATGACAATAATAAAAAGCCCGACCACAGCCAATGATACGCCGCGCATCAGACCTTTTACCCACGTTAGATGTTCGATTCGCCGATGCACCGTTGCCAATAGCAGAACGATGAAGGGAGGGATGATAATCGCGATAAAGGCAAGGATTACACCCAATATGCCGTAGGTGAAATAGCCGAGAGCCAACGCCCACAGTCCGTTTGGACCGGGACTAATCTGACCCAACGCAACCGAACGACTAAAATCGGTATCGGTGGCAATGCCATTCGCCAGCAAATCTTGATGCAGACTCGGCAAGTTGCCAAGACCATCGGTAGAAAAGAGGGACGCTTTGAGAAAGGTTAGGAAAAACTCTAGGGGGTTCATCTATTTGCTTTGCT
The DNA here is from genome assembly GCF_037138995.1 of Candidatus Chlorohelix sp. Lineage (NCBI taxonomy): Bacteria > Bacillati > Chloroflexota > Chloroflexia > Candidatus Chloroheliales > Candidatus Chloroheliaceae > Candidatus Chlorohelix > Candidatus Chlorohelix sp. The sequence goes on from NZ_JBAXHI010000032.1 coordinate 4,705, forward strand.
CCTGTGTCTGCTGAATGCTCCACCAGATGCGCGGGAAAATTAACGCTGCCAGCGTTCCCGAACCGATTAGGAGAAAACTTGCCGAAAATTTGAAAATACCGGACAGCGTAGCGCAAGCCCCGATTACTAACAGGCTAAAGCTAAAGCTGGCGACTTTTTCGTTCCAGCCTTTCTTGAGTAGCGGGATAGCAAATTGCAGGGCGACGGCAAGACTTAGCCCGGCGGTGGCGGGAATTACGCCCTTGAGCATAGCTTGCGCCGGAGCCAAACTTCCCACTGCGTTAAAGCCTGCCGCTAATATCGTGGTAATTATAACGCTAGGGAAGAGCAAGCCAGTCAATACTGCCACTATACCTTTCCAGCCTTTAAGTTTTCGCCCGATAAGAATAGAGAGCGCTATGATACTCATTCCCGGCGTTAGCTGGCATAAAGCCCAAAATTCGTTAACATCATCTTCAGTGAGCCAATTGCGTTTGGTGATATGTTCCCGCCGGATTAAAAACATGGTGGCTGAACCGCCGCCAAAAGATTGTACCCCAATTAATAGCCAAATCCGTAAAATCTCCCAAAAGTTTACTTTGCTTGTAGCGTAAGCGTTATGCGGTTTGGGGATTGCGACGGTAGGTTCGCTCAGTTGTTTATCGGTCACTTACTCATTGCCTTTCTTTTCTCCAAGCACGCTCTTTTTCAATATTCAGCAGTTGTCGGGGGGTTTATCCAAATTTCCGGCGCTTTGCTTAAAACCCGATGGGCGCATCCTGCCAGCATTTGGGGGTATTGTCAACTTAAATTTAAAAGCCACCGAACGAGGGCGCTTCTTGTCGCAACACGGAGGTTGCTCCTACCAATCCGAACCCATTCCCGTAGGGGCGTATTTGAATACGCCCTTTGCCCGATTGCCAATAATCGAACGTATTGGCATATTTACCTCTTTTGTATTATTCTGTTATGTAATACCAAAAAAGAGTGGTCGGGAAGACCATACAAAATAGAAGGAAATATAGCATATGCAATACCGTACTTTTGGCAGAACGGGCTGGGAAGTTAGCGAAATCGGCTACGGCATGTGGGGGCTGGCAGGTTGGACCGGCTCTGATAAAGACGAAACCCGCGCTGCTCTGGAACTCTCCGTGGAACTGGGCTGTAACTTCTTTGATACCGCATGGGGCTACGGAGCAGGCGCAAGCGAGCGTGTTCTTGGCGATTTGGTACGCTCTAACCCCAGCAAGCGGCTTTATACCGCCTCTAAAATCCCGCCCAAAAACTTTAAGTGGCCCTCGCAGCGGGACTACCTTCTGGAAGATTGCTTCCCGCCCGAACACATCCGTGAGTACACCGAAAAAACCCTAACCAATCTTGGCTTGTCCCATCTCGACCTCATGCAATTCCATGTCTGGGAAGACGCATGGGCGGAGGACGAACGCTGGCAACGCGCTGTGGATGACCTCAAGCGCGAAGGGTTGGTTTCCAACTTTGGAATCAGCATCAACCGTTGGGAGCCGTGGAACGCGCTGCGTACTTTGCGTACAGGCTTCATAGATGCGGTACAGGTAATCTATAACATTTTCGACCAAAACCCAGAAGATGAGCTTTTCCCGCTGTGCCGTGAGCTTAACATCGGCGTAATTGCGCGAGTACCCTTTGATGAAGGCACGCTCACCGGCATGCTTACCACCGAATCGCACTGGCCCCAAGGCGATTGGCGTAACACCTATTTTGTGCCTGAAAACCTGATTCCAAGCGTGGCGCGTGCCGAAGCCCTTCGCCTCCTCGTGCCGAATGGTTCTTCCATGACTGATATGGCGTTGCGTTTCATCCTCGCCAATTCCGATGTGCATACCATCATTCCGGGAATGCGCCGCCCTGCCTATGTACGCGCCAACTTTGCCGCCAGCGGCACCGCCCCACTCCCTGACGCGCTAATGACACAGCTAAAAGCGCATCGTTGGAAGCGCCCGACTACCGAATGGTCGCAATAAGATAAAAGGGGATTTATGGCGAACACTTTGCTCAATATCAAGGTCGGTTCTTTCAACTTTACCGCTACGTTGGAAGAAGAAAACGCCCCTCAGACCTGTGCAGCCCTACGTAAAATGTTGCCATTCAGCAGTAAACTGATTCAGGCGCGGTGGAGCGGGGAAGCGGCATGGGTTCCGATGGGCGCGTTTCCGGTTGGGGTGGGCTACGAGAACCATACCAGCCACCCCATGCCCGGCGAACTTCTGATTTATACCGGCAATTTGAGCGAAACCGAGATTTTATTTCCCTATGGCGCTTGTATGTTTTCCAGTAAACTCGGTCAGCTTGCCGGGAATCATTTTGCTTCTATAATAGAAGGTCGCCAATGGCTAAAAGAAATGGGTCAAATAATCCTATGGCAAGGGGCGCAAAATATAACAATTGAATTGGCTTTGTAACTATTTTATCGAGGGCAAGCGCCCTCGTTCGGTGGCGTTTTTCGTTTGATGGGGGCAATCATGGGGAAGGGCGTATTCAAATACGCCCCTACGGGAACGGGGTTCGGGGCGTTGGTTTGGGTGAGAGGGTTTTAATTCTGTGGGAGGTTGCTTTTGCCCTCGATTGCGCTTGCATCTCAAAAGAACCTCATGTTATATTAATCACCGATTAATTTATTCTTAGAAGAGGTTATTTTGAAGATTTTGCCCGTTATCCTTGAAGGAAAGCATGTAAGGCTAGAACCGTTGACGCATGCTCATGCGGCGGATTTGTTCGAGGCAGCGCAAAGCGATGAAGTCTGGCGATATTTGCCCTCGCCACGCCCAACCCGTTTGGAGGAAATAAACAGCCTAATCGAGAGCGCGTTTGCCCTAAAAGTTGGCGGCGCACAAATGCCCTTCGCCATCATTGACTGCGCTTCTAATCGAGCAATCGGCAGCACCCGCTACCTCGATATTCAGCCCTCTAACCGCAATCTGGAAATAGGCTGGACATGGATAGGGCGGGATTACTGGCGCAGTCCCCGCAATACCGAATGCAAGTATCTATTATTGCAGCATGCTTTTGAAGTGCAGCAAGCCATCCGCGTTTGCCTAAAAACCGATAAACGCAACCTGATTTCGCAAGCCGCAATTGAACGGATTGGCGGAGTAAAAGAGGGCATCTTGAGAAATCATAGCGTACTATATAACGGCTATATCAGAGATTCGGTCTATTACAGCATTCTGGATAGTGAATGGGCGGCAGTCAAAGCCACCCTCGAAACAATGCTCAATCGTTAGTTCAGCTTAGCCACGCAACAAGCGGCGCTTCTGGAACTTTCCGGGATTTTCCGCCATACATTTGTCACATTCGCACAAAGCGCGTAGCCAATCGTAGGTATATAACCCCGTATCATGCCCATCTTTCCAGACAGGGCGCAACGCATAGAGTCCGATTGGGGCAAGGCTCTCTAAAACATATTCATCAGCTTTTAGCTCCTGCACAATATCAAGCCGACCCTTAGACCCCATTTCCCCAGCGCATCCGGCGCATGGGCAATTCCAGCGCAAGGTCAAAAAGGTGTTACGCCCGACATGACCGTCATTCCACTGCACCACCATACAGCTATCAGCGCGTTTAAGTTCAATTTCAATCGGTTCTATATACTCGTAGCTTGAAGCCATTTATTACTCCTTCTTTCCTGATTCTAAGCCTCATAATAATAACCGCACTTGCCGCAGATGTAAATCAAGGCGGTTGCAAGACAGAGCAATCGGGGGAAAGGCGACTCCAGCGTCGCCCCTACGGGAACGGGTTCGGAGGGTTCGGGTTCTGTGGGAGGTTGCTATTGCCCTCGATGGGTGGGTAAATTTGGGGGAAATTGGGAAGGGCGTATTCAAATACGCTTCAGTATTTACAATAATCGCAAAAAGAGTTATAACGGTTTATAAGGCATTTTCTGTGTTATTGTTAGGCTAAGAAGGCTTATGAATAGCGATAACAAGATTTGAAAATCAGAAGGAAAGAAAATGGTAAATAGTAGCACAACACAGCAAGCAGAAAGCCCGGTTAATATAAAGCAAAGCAGGTACGCCCTCGAACTCAACCAACTCACCAAAAACTACGGTTCGAGTCGGGGCATTACTGAACTCGATTTGACGGTTGAGCAGGGCGAAATATTCGGCTTTCTCGGACCAAACGGCGCGGGCAAAACCACTACTATCCGTTTGCTCCTGAACCTTATCTACCCAACTTCCGGGAAAGCCCGTATCTTTGGGCTAGACAGCCAAAGCGATACTGTGGAAATCCGCAAGCATATCGGCTATTTGCCCGGAGAGTTCACGCTGTATAGCAACCTCACAGGCGTAAAAACGCTGGAATATTTCGCCAATTTGCGCGGCGGCGTGGATTGGAAATATGTGCAGGAATTGGCGCAACGCCTTGACCTCGATATGAGTAAAAAGTTCAAGCAATATTCGCGGGGCAATAAACAAAAAGTGGGCGTAATCCAAGCGTTGATGCACAAACCGCGCCTATTGGTACTGGACGAACCCACCAGCGGGCTTGACCCCCTCAATCAGCAAGAATTTTACAAGCTCATCCAAGAGACAAAAGCGAGCGGCTCCACCATCTTTTTAAGCTCACACATCATGAGCGAGGTGGAAAAGGTCTGTGACCGGGTAGCCATCATCCGCGAGGGTAAGTTGGTAAAAATAGGGCTGATTAGCGAACTCACCGATATTAAAGCCCATAGCCTTGAAATTACCTTTAACGGGCAAGTACCGCTGGAAGCCTTGAACGCAATTCCCGGCTTGAGCCGTTTCGAGGTTGCGCCCAACGACCACCTCCAGACTGTCCGCTGTGTGGCACGCGCCGAATCTCTGGATAAGGTTTTGAAAGTGTTAGCGGGCTATACGGTGCTAAACTTCGTCAGCCGTGAGCCTTCGCTGGAAGAAACCTTTCTCGATTATTATCGCGAACAGAAGTAGGGGGTGGGAATGATGTTACGCAATATCTTCCTGAAAACTATCCGGGACAACACCCGCGCCATCCTGATTTGGGGCATTCTCGGCGGGTTGCTGATGCTCGGCGTAATAAAGGCGTATGACGGCGTGTTCCCGAATGGAGCTAACAAAGCTCAGTTAATAGATGAAGCCTATAAAGCTTTTAACTCTTTTATTATTCTGACGGGCAAAGCCGCCGATGTGGATACGGCGGGTGGCTACGCTCATTCCAAATATCTTTATATGGTTCCCGCGCTGCTCGGTTTCTTTATGCTGCTCATGGGAACAATGCTTATTCGGGGCGAGGAGGAGCGCGGTTCGCTAGATGTGTTGCTCTCTACCCCTAAAACGCGAGTCTCGGTCATCCTCCAAAAATGGGGCGGGATGCTGGTATCGCTCTTTATTATAGTAGCGTTGTGGGGCTTGGGAACGCTAGGCGGCGGCGCAACTGCGGCGAACTCAGGGGTTAACGCTGCCTCTGCCATGCTGACTGCCTTTAATGTTGGCATTACCGCGATGGTATTCGGCACGTTGGGGTTGCTGCTAGGCAATTTTATGTCGCGCAAAGCCGCTTCAAGCTGGACAATCGGCATTATGGCATTCACCTACTTTATAAAAAATATCGCGTATCAGCTACCAACCTTTGAATGGCTGAAATATATTTCGCCCTTCTATTATTATGACGAGAGCAAACCGCTCGCCCGAAGCGTTGGAACTAGCGCGGTAGCTCTAGCGGTATTGATAGGGCTAAACCTTGTGCTACTCGTTCCGACAGTAGTAAGCTACATTAAGCGCGACCACGGCGCATATTTTGAGCTTTTCAGAAGCCGCGCTGCGGTCAAATCAGAAAGCTATCAAAACACAACCGCCACGCGCTCGCTTTGGCTACGCAATAATTTTACCTTCATGCTAGGGGAATTGTTGCCGGGAACGATAATTTGGGGCTTGTCTATAACCGCTTATATCCTGCTAATTGTACCCGCCACCGACAGCTATCGCCAAATATTTGCCGACCTTCTTAAAAGCTCGGATATACTTCAAAACATCGGTTTTAACGTTGAAATGACCAACGAAGGGATTCTGGCAATTTCGCTTTTCCTGATTCTCTCGGTATTGGCAGCGATTTACGCCATCACACAAGTTGCGGTTTGGTCGGGCGAGGAAAACGAGGGACACTTAGAGTTGCTGCTCAGTACGCCGAAGTCGCGCCCGCGCCTATTGCTAGAGCGTTTCGCGGCAACGTTGGTAGCCGCAACCCTTTATGTACTCATACAGGCGGTAATTTTCGGGCTTGTAACGTTGGTTAGCAATGTTCCGGTCAACGTAGGCAAGGCGGCAGGGGCTTTCTTTGGGCTTTGGGTAATTTGCGCGGTGGTGGCAGGGGCGGGCTATTTGCTATCAGCCATAAAAGCAGAGGTAGCGGTTGGAATTTTGAGCGGTTTAATATTATTGAGCTTCTTAGCCGATTTGCTCTCCGACCTTTTCAAATTGCCAAATTGGGTGGCGCAAATGTCCATCTTCCGCCAATACGGACGACCAATAATCAATGGCGCGGATTGGACGGCGCAAAGTCTGCTGCTGCTTATCTGTGCCGGATTTGTTGCGATTGCCACCGTCCGCTTCTGGAAAAGGGATATTCTTAATTAAGCCCCAATCCCATGAGATTTGCGCCAAACAAAGAGGGCGCATTCCATTTTGGATTTTGGATTGCCGATTTTGGATTGAAGCCCTCTCGCCCAATCCATGAGAATTAACCCGTAGGGGCGGTTCTTGTCGCAACACGGAGGTTGCTCCTACAAATCCCCAGAATTTGCGCCACCGAATGAGGGTGGCTGGACACGCCCCTACGAACCCGAATCCCGCCCCGCTTTTTTCTTTATAAACCTTGCCAGATTTGTTAAAATAAGGCTGGGTTTGTATCTCTCAGGTTGTTCAGGAGAAAATAATGACATTACACGCACAACACGACCAAAATAAAGACCACAAGGTCACAGAAGTAGTAGAAGAATATTGCGAATCAATCCATAATATGACGCTGGAAGAAGGCAAGCCCGTAATTGCGGCGCGTCTTGCCGAGCGCATGAATGTATCGCCGCCCACCGTAAACGCTACCATAAACCGCCTCAGAGAACATGGCTTTATAATGTTGGATGAGAAAAATAAGGGTATTCGCCTAACCAAAATGGGCGAAGAAGTGGCGCTGTCACTCTCGCGCCGCCATCGTTTGCTGGAACGCTTGTTGGTGGATGTGCTAGAATTTGATTGGGAAGCCGCCCATGAAGAAGCCTGCCGCCTTGAACATGCTATTTCGCCAAGTGTAGAAAAAGCCCTAACCCGCTTTTTGGGCAATCCCAAAACCTGCCCGCATGGCAACCCAATTCCCGGTAGCGGCTTTATACTGCCGGAAGAAGCGCATCCGCTCGACCAAACGCGCATCGGCGTAAAAGTAGCGCTATTGCGTATAACCGAAGAAGCCGAACATGAACCGGGCTTATTGCGCTATTTACAAGAACACCATTTGATGCCCGGAGCGCTACTCACCATCAAAAGCAGTTCGCCCTTTCGCGAAACACTCTCAGCTATGACCGATGATGGGCATGAAGTGACAATAGGTATCAAAATTGCCAGCAAAATCTGGGTTACGCCTGTCTAAAAACCGATAATAAATACGTCCTAGCGAGGAAAACGATTACGATGATAAACGAAGCCCGCCTTAAAGAACATTTTCTTGATTTAATTACCACCGATAGCCACAGCCGCAAAGAGCGCGAAGTAGCTTTGAAACTTAAAGCGGTGATGGAAGAATTGGGCGCAAGCGTAGAAATTGACGCTGCCGGTGAGTTTGCGGGCGGAAATACCGGGAATGTGATTTGTCGCCTAGCTGCCAATAATCCCGCTGCTCCGGCTTTTTTTCTCGCCGCGCATATGGATACGGTTGTACCGGGAGAAGGGGTCAAGCCTGTTATTGAGGGCAACATCATTCGCACCGATGGCACAACTATTCTAGGCGGGGACGACAAGAGCGGATGCGCTATCATCGTGGAAGTTATCCGTACGCTAGTCGAAAAAAATATACCGCATGGCGAAATCGAAGCAGTCTTTACTATTTGCGAGGAAGTGGGCTTGCTAGGCGCGAAATTTCTGGATGCAACCCGGCTTAACTCTAAATACGGCATTGTGCTAGATAGCGATGACGTGGGCTATCTATTCATCAAAGCCCCCGCCAGCGCCCATATGGAATGGACAATTAACGGGGTGGCGGCGCATGCGGGGATGGCTCCTGAAAAGGGTATCAGCACAATCAAAATTGCCGGCGAAGCATTAGCTAATATGAAGCTTGGGAAAATAGACCGCGAAACCACTGCCAACATCGGCTTTATACAGGGTGGCGGTCCCACCAATATTATCCCCAATAAAACGGTATTGCATGGCGAAGCGCGAAGCCTAAACGAAGCGAAACTCGATGAGCAAGTGGCGCATATGGACGAGTGTTTTAAAGCGGCGGCGGCACGTTATCAGGTTGAGGTGGATGGCAAGCTACTCAACGCCAGCGTGGAGTCTCACATCGAGCGTAGCTATGACAGCATGAACCTCAGCGAAGATTCGCCCATTGTGCAGTTGGTGATACGCGCTGCCCGTAATCTGGAATATCAGGTGCAACCGATGGAAATGATGGGGGGCTGTGACGCTAATATTTTCAACAAAAAAGGCTTGTCCTGCGCTAATCTAGGTACGGGAATGCGCTCTATCCACACCGTCAACGAGTGGCTAGATGTGCGCGATTTGTACCGCGCTGCCTCAATCGTGCTGGAAATAACCCGGCTTAACGGTCAGCTTACGGTGGCATAACCAATGGAAACTAGCACTTTCAGCGAAACTCTGCTGGCGCGTATCCTTTTCTCCGGCTTCTTCATCCTAATGGGCGGGGCAGTAACTGTCGCCCTTTTCCTCAAAGTCGCCGATAATTTCTGGTGGGTTTTCCCCGCCCTGCTGGTAGCGTTGCTCGAAATAGGCTTGATTTACTATAGCTGGTACTCGTACAGTACCCGCCAGCGCGTAACTATTACCCCGCAATATCTCTCCGTTTACAGCCACAAACGCGGCGAAACCAAAATAAATTGGTTTGAAATAGTGGACGTGTACGAGACTCAGAATAAAGCAGACGAGTTGCGCGAAGCCCTGCCCGGTCTTGAATTGCTAATTACCTATTACATAATGCTGCCGCAAACTACTTCCGGCGGTAAACGCGGCTTGCTGGTAATTAAAGCAGAGGATGGGCGCAAAATTGCCTTGCGTCAGCACATGATTTACGACCATAACATGCACCTATTGTTACGCGCGATTGACTTTTACACCGCGTACCCAGACCCTACCACCGAATTTTTGCGTAGCAACAACCAGAATTAACGCCTTCCTTCCAATTGCTAAGATTATTTAAAGAGGGCAATTGCCGGGTTTTTCCGAGCATTAAAGCCCTTATTTTTCTATCATTAATTCCAAAAAACCATAAAGTGCAATTTCTCACAATATGGTATTATATCCTTAACAAAGAGCTTTTTGACTATAATTTGCACCTACAAGGAAGAAAATTGAGGATTAGCCAATGGAACACAAGCTTGGTACAGAATCGCGCCCGTTGCGGGTTGCTATCATTGGGGCAGGTCCGGCAGGCTTTTACGCAGCCGAAGCGCTTTTCAAAACAACCGGATTAGTTGTTCAAATCGACATGTTCAACCGATTTCCCACTCCCTATGGGTTAGTGCGGGAAGGCGTTGCGCCCGACCACCAATCCATTAAAGCCGTCACCCGTATTTACGACAAAACGGCGGAAAACCCTAACTTCCGCTATTTTGGCAACGTAACCTTAGGTAAAGATGTTACCCACGCCGATTTGAAAAAATATTACGACCAGATTATCTATGCGGTTGGGGCGCAATCTGACCGTAAAATGGGTATTCCCGGCGAGGATTTAGAAAATAGCTATCCCGCCACCATCTTTGTAGGCTGGTACAATGCTCACCCTGATTATTGTGACCTCGAATTTGACCTCTCATGCGAGCGGGTCGCGGTAGTTGGTAACGGTAACGTAGCAATGGACGTAGCCCGTATCCTTGTTACCGAACCGGACGAATTGGCAAAAACCGATATTGCCGATTACACCATCGAAAAATTGCGCCAAAGCAAAGTAAAAGAGGTTATTTTGTTGGGGCGGCGTGGTCCCGTGCAAGCTGCTTTCACCAACCCTGAACTCAAGGAATTTGGCGAACTCCCGAACGTGACCGTAGTGATTGACCCGGCTTCCCTCGAACTAGACGAAAACAGCGCGGCGGCTCTTCCCGGCGATAAGGCTGCCACTAAAAACGTGGAAACTATGCGCCAATACGCCGCCAACCCGCAAGTAAAAGGCGACCGCAAGGTTGATTTCCGTTATCTCGTTTCTCCGGTAGAAGTTATCGGCACGGATGGCAAGGTATCGGCAGTCAAGATTGAGAAGAACCGCCTTGAAAAAGGCGCGGACGGCAGCATCAAGGCAATCGGCACCGGCGAATATGAAACGCTGGAAGTTGGCATGATTTTCCGCTCGGTAGGCTACAAAGGCGCACCGTTGGCGGATGTTCCTTTCGACTCGAAAAGCGGCGTTATCCCCAATGTTGCCGGGCGCGTAACCGATAGCGCAGGCGGCGCGGTTGTTGTGGGCGAGTATGTAGTTGGTTGGGCGAAACGCGGACCCTCCGGCATCATCGGCACTAACAAGCCTGACTCGGCTGCTACTGTCGTTTCGGCGGTACAGGATGTGCCGGAGCTTGCCGGTATCTCTGACGAAAACCGCGATGTTGCGCTAATAGAAAAGCTACTACAAGAACGCAGCATTAAATATGTCACTTACGCTGATTGGCATTTAATTAACAAAGCCGAAATAGCGCGAGGTGAGCAAAAAGGCAGCCCACGAGTTAAATTCTATCGTGTACCAGATATGCTGGAAGTTGTCGGCAAGTAAAAAAAGAGCGGGGTGTAAAAGCCCCGCTTTTCTAATTTCAGGCTAACACTTCGCCCTCGTTCAGAGGGTGCGCCCCTCGCCCACGAGTTTCCCTTACTTTCGTCAGGATGGCAATACTTATCAGGTAGTACAAACCCACTACCACGAACAAACCGCTATAGCCCAACGCGCTATCTACGATAAACCCGCCCACAAATGCGCCAAACGCTTGGCAACCGGCGGTGGCAAGATTGCTCAAGCCCATAAAACGCCCGGCTTCGGAAAGCGGTATCAGGTCTGTGGCGAAAGCCCAGTCCACCGACATAAACGAACCCCACGAAGTACCTACCAAAGCCCCAAAAATAATTACCATAATAGTTGCGCCGGGGCGTACCGTATCGAGATAGTCTTGTTGCGCGACAAAGCCGGAAAGCTTCAGGCTCTCTTGTACTGCGTTAGCCATTATCATACGCGGAATGAACAGCCCCAAACCGCCTATCAGACCAAACACAGAAGCCAGATAAATTACCTTCTTGCGCCCGATTTTATCGGAGAGCAGCGAAGCAGGAAACGAAGCCACCACCGCCCCGATAATCACCAAACCTAGCAAGATGCTCAAAGTGAAGCCGGCTTCTATCACATACTTGGAAGGGTCAAGCAGCGCTAAGCCATTGGCATCTACCGGAAGACCGGCAGCGTTCACTTTAGGCTTGATGAAGCCCTCGCGCTCCAGAAAAGACTTGGCGAAAAGCGAAATCGTGGCAGGCGCAGTTAAGAACAAGAAACGCGCCACCATTAGGATTAAAAAGTCTGGATATTTTCGCAACCCGCCAAACATATTGAAACCGGCACGCATCGGCGAGATTTTAACCGTTGGGTGGTAGGGCTTTTCCTTAACAAAGATTACAGTCAGCAGCATAGCAATAACAAATATCACCGCGTTGAGCAACAACATCATGCGCGAGCCATCTATCTCGCCCATTATTCCCTGTAAAATGCCCGGCACAACCGCGCCGAATAGCGTACCTGAAAGCTGCGCGATTGCCAGAGAAGCGGAAGCTCGCCCTCTTTTATTCTCCGGCACAGTATCCGGCATCAAACCTTGATATGCGCCTTGCGCCGTGTTATCGGTAAATTGCAAGATACAATAACCGATTAATAAAATCCACCAGTTAAAAGCTAACGCGCAAAGAGCTAACGCGGCTAACCCGCCAAGGCTACCCACGATAATGAAAGGTCGCCGCCGCCCCATCGGGTGAGAAGAATTATCGCTGATTGCGCCCGATAAAGGCTGTACGAACATCGCGATAATTAATCCGATTGAACTGAGGATGCCACGCGCCGTTTCATAGTTATTGCCAAAAATAGGTTCTGCCAGCGGCTTGTTTAAAGCCGGCAATACTACACTTAGGAAGCCACCCCATAAAAATGAAAGCGCAAACCAGTATGTCGAAATCCAGATGTAATTCATGAAACGGAATGGAACATTCGAGGGAGGGGTGGTAATACTCGAACTGCCTGTACTGATACTGTGCATAGTGTACCTCTTTTCTCTGGGAATACTTGTTTTACCGGAGAATCGAACAGGGTTAAATTAGTTCTCAGAATCTGGTAGCTATGGGTCACATTTTTTGCAAACCCCGCTACAGCTTTGTTCCTGCTCCTTGTACCGGCATTTATCCGAATATGCTCTACGACACTTGCACTTTAGCGTGTTTGAGGCTGTCATGAACAGGTTTTTTGCTGTAATTAACTGTACAATAGTTAGAACTTTACTACCTTAACAGAATATTAATAGTTCCTTCCCCCAACCTATGAGAATTGCGCCACCGAACGAGGGCGCCTTCCATTTTGGATTTTGGATTGCCGATTTTGGATTGAAGCCCTCTTACCATACCATGAGAATTAACCCGTAGGAGCGACGCTGGAGTCGCCCTTCTTTTATTGCCACCAATCCCCCGATTGCTCAGGGATTTGGCAATGTTCTTGAGACTCTACGGCGGAAAATCAGATAGCAGCCTTGAAAGGGACCGCGCCCTTCCTGCTCCCAAAAAGTACGAACATAACCATAAGTAGCCTTGAGAGAAGCAAACTCCCAACCGGCATTTTCCATCTCATTCACTACCTGAGTATAGCGGGTACTTAGCTCATCCTTACGGAGATGTCGCCGAGTATATTCATAATGCTCGGCATAGGATTCTTCATTAATCGAAACAGCCGCCCCGGATTGGCGGTTCTCGCTATTTTCAGAAACAAGCGTATTATCCGGCAGCGGCTGATTCTCTTGCGGCATAATTTACAGTAAGCGACCTTCTACGGCAGCCCAATCAATATTGCTAAAGAAGGCTTCAATATATTTGGGGCGTTCGACAGGCTTATAATCTAACAGGAAAGCATGTTCCCACACGTCCATAACCAGAATCGGCTTATAACCGGCGGGGTTGCCATCTTCGTGCAGGGTAATCCAGTGGTTAGAAATACGCCCGGAGCTAGGGTCTTGGTAAGCTACCGCCCAACCCACACCGCGCATCGCCCCAACTTTTACAAAATCACTTTTCCAAGTTTCATAATCGCCATAGCCGGCAGAGATAGCATCAATCAACTTGCCGCCGGTGGGCGCGTCACTGCCGCCATTCTTCAGGTTGCCGAAATAATATTCGTGTAGTACCATTCCATTATATTCAAAGCCAAGGCGGCGTTTCAACTCAGCATAAGCGGGAGTACCGATTTTGCCGTTGTTGATTAAGTCGGCAATCTGCTCATTAAGGGTGTTAGTATTGGTCACATAGCCCTTGTAAAGCGCGAAGTGAATCTCAAGCGTTTTATCGGAAATGCCATTCAGCCCGGCAAGATTAAAATCTTTGGCGGCATAGGCTTGTGAAGTCAGTATAGCCATTTAGGAATCCTCCATAAATTATTAAGCATCAAATAGAATTACAATATTCACAAATCGGGCAACTTTTCTTACCCGATTAAGCTCAAAATTGTATTACCGAGAGTGTAGTATAGTAGTTTCATCGAGCTTGTCAAACTCATTTAACTTTGCGGAATTTTCTAACCATTGCAACATCGCGTTGTGCCGCTTTTTTGTCGCGAAGTTTTTCGTAGCAAAACGCCCGTCCCTCATAGACATCCGCATTTTCCGGGTCGAGCTTTAGAATTTCTGAATAAACTTGAACTGCTTCGGAGAAACGCCCTAACTGAACACAGATTTCCGCTTTATCCAACAAAGCGGGTAGGCTATTTGGCTCTAGCTCAAGGGCTTTATCTATATCCTGTAAGGCTTTGCCTAATTCAAAGATAGCAGCAAAGGCTTTACCTCGATTGTAATAAATCTGAAAGTCATTGGTATATTCTTTAACAGCGGAATCAAAATCAGCGATAGCGGATTCATAAGCGCCATTTTGCAAATAGGCTATACCACGCGAGATAAAGATTTCGGCATCTTGCGGGGCAAGTTCCAAAGCTTTGGTAAAGTCGGTTATTGCGCCTCGATAATTTTCCAGATTAAGGAAGGCTTTGCCTCTATATTTATAAGCAAGCGGATTATCTGTCTTTAGAAGCAGAGATTGGGATAAATCCTTAGCGGCTTCTTGGAAACTGCTCAAACGAAAATAACAGACCCCACGATTGTACAAAGTATCCGGGTCATTTGGATTTAGCTCAAGGGCTTTATTAAAATCGCTCAAAGCCCTGACCATATCCTGTGGCTTATAATAGCTAGAACCTCTCAATACAAACAACATGGCTTCTTGGGGCTTCTGCTTAATGACTTTATTCAAATCCTGCTGTGCATTATCGAATTGTTTAAGATGTAAGAAAACACGCGCCCGCCGTAAAAGGACATCGTAATTATGCGGGTCACTTACTAACGCGCTTGACAGGTCAGCAAGAGCCTCTTCCAGCCTATCCAGTTGTTGATAAACCAAAGCACGATTTGCTAGAACATCCGGGTCTTTGGGGTTAAGGCTCAACGCCTTATTAAAATCGTCAAACGCAGTGGGATAATCATTAGTTTGAAAATATATATAACCGCGATTGTTATAACTAAACGGGTCATTTGGTTTCAACTCAATGGCAGTAGTGGCATCGGTAATAGCAGAGATAAACTCCTCAAGCATAAAAGAGGTTTTAGCGCGGTTGTTATAGGCATAAACATCATTAGGGTTGAGGGTAATAGCTTTATTGAAATCCTGCAAAGCGCTAGGGTAATCCTTTAGATAGAAGAAAGTACGCGCTCTACGATAGTACGCATTAGAATCAATGGGGTCAAGCTCAATCACGTGCGTAAAATCAACCAAAGCATGCTCATAATCTTGCAAATTATAGTAGGCAGTACCGCGCATCAACAAATTATCGCTCAGATTGGGGGCGTTAGAGGAACTGGATTGAATCACAAAATTCATATCAACAACAGTGTCCCAATATTTCTTTAACTTGAAAGAAACATGAGCGCGGTAATAATAAGCCTGTACATTATGAGAGTTTGATTCTATCACAAAAGATAAATCTGCTAACGCCTTGTTATATTCTCCCATATCCATATAGCAACGCGCCCGATTAAAATAGGCGTAAATATTGCGCGGTTGGAGTTTAATCGCATGTGTAAAATCTTCAATCGCGCTATGGTGGTTAGTAATATTTAGATATGCCATACCCCGATTGGCATAAGCATCGGCATCTTCCCCCATTATTTCTATAGAGCGGGTAAGGTCTTTTATGGCATTGTGATAGTCATTCAGGTAGAAAAAAGCGCGTCCCCGATTGTTATAACCATACGCTTCTTCGGGCGCAAGCTCAATAGCGTGGTTAAGGTCGGTCATCGCATTCCGATAATCCTCAAGATAAAAATAAGCCTTACCCCGATTATTATAGGAATAAGGGTCATTTGGATTGAGTTCTATAGCCTTGCTGGCATCGGCGATGGCATTTTTATCATCGTTAAGATAAAGATACGCTTTAGAACGATTATTATAGCTATATACATCTTTGGGGTTCAACTTAATAGCGCGAGTATAATCATCAACCGCTTTTCGGTAGTCCTTGAAAATAAAATAGCAACGCCCACGTTTATAGAATGCCTCTGCAATAGTAGCATCCAGCGCAATCGTTTTATTGAGGTCAACCAAAGCGCGGGAATAATCCTTCAACTGAAAATAGAGCTTTGCACGCTCAAGATAGCCATTACTCCGTTCGGGCATCACATCTATCGCCCGATTCATGTCAGAAAAAGCGTTGCTATATTCGGTTAAGCGCACATACATTTGAGCGCGGTTCAGATAAGCGGTTACCTTACCCATCCTAGCCGTCTCAATCGTTTTGCTAATAGTCTGCTCTTTCTCCAAATGGTCTGTTAAAAGGCGGATGGTCTGTTTTGTATTGGTGGCATTCGGGGTTAGAGTCTTCTCTATAGTGGGGGGATCCATTCCGAAATCGGGCAGCGCCTCTACCTCTTCAACCTTGCCAAAAGTATTTTCGTCTAAAGCTGTGATAGAAGGCAACTCTTGAGGCGCATCAGTAACTTCCGGCGCCTCCATCTCAGCGAGGGTATTCTTAGTTTCGCCTAAAGTAGCGACATCAGAATCCAAATTTTCCGCAAATATAAATTCGGGCAGTTCCGGCACAACAGCTACAACATTAGAAGAAAATAAGGCTGATTTGGCTAAATCCCGCAACTTAAAAGCCGCGCCAACATTTTCAGACTGCCCGTTTTCCTCGAATGTTTCAGGCTCAACAAGAGGCTGGTTTTGTGTTACCAGTTCATTTATCTCTGAACGCCATTCATTTATACGCAGCCGGGTTGAGCGCAAACTTGCTTCAAATTTATCAAGTTCTTCTGATGAGGAGGCATACAAAACCGCCTGCTCATCTTTAGCCAATAGCTCGCATGCTTCCGCTATCCGCTCGCGTAAATACTCAATCCTTTTTTCGTTTTCTAACAACATAAATACTTTTAACCCTAAAGCCAAACATATTTAAGAAATAACGCAGCTAGAAGCGCCTGAATCTTAGCTCTATAACTTTATAGTAACCCGAAATGGCTTATTTATCAACTATTTTCGCTCTTAAATCAGCGTGATTCAGCTTGTGAAGCTGTCTTCTGTAAAAATTTGCGATTTTCAAGCTCACCTAACCACAGCTTTAACGCCTCAAATCCGCGATAAAAATCGTACTCAGGGGAATAACCCAACCTAGCGCACGCTTTAGAAATATCCAGCCGATAGCCTGAAGCCATCTGCGCCACCACAAAAGGAGTAAGGAGCGGCGGATGCTTCAACCGCAATAACCGGAAAAGCTTCTCCAACAAAGCGCCGCCTAGCAGCGCAACACGCTTATCAATATGCAACATCTTCTCATTAAACCCTAGCGCGTGCTTAAACGCCGACAAAATTTCATCCACCGTTCCGGTGTAAGCGTCCGCCAGATTGAAAATTTCAAACTCAAAATCGCCTTGAATAATCAGTTCAATTGCCCGACAAAAATTCTCAATGTAAGTAATAGAAAGCAAATTGCTGCCATCCCCAACTACGAGGAAACGCCCAAAGCGGCGGGCTTCCAACAAACGGGGGAGAATGCTGGTATCGCCCGGTCCGTAAATAATATGCGGGCGCACAATTACGGCATTCTTACGCCCATACTGCCGGATTGCCTTTTCCGCTTCCATCTTAGTAGTAGCGTAAGCGTTTAGATAACTCGAAGGATAAGGCGCGTTTTCGGTTAGCCAAGCGTCATGTTGCTGGGGGTCATACACGCTGGCGGTACTGACATACACAAACTGGCGGGCTTCCTTAAATGTTTCCAGCACATTGCGGGTACCTTCCACATTAACCCGATACATTACCTCATGTGTATCCCAATCTGAAACATTACCCGCACAATGCAAAACTATATCCACCGCCTCATCCAATTGCAACGCACCTTCGGTAATATCCCAACGTATATAGCGGTCTAACAAAGCAGGCTCTAGCGGTTCGCGCCTACCAAAACCGATTAAGCGGTAGCCGCGCTCTGCGAAATATTCAGCCAATTTACTGCCGATAAAGCCGGTTACTCCCGTAATAGCGATTGTTTTCACCAATAACCTGCCCTAATACTGAAACATCATCAAACCTACGCTGATGCCACCCGCCAGCCCGATAAACATCACCTTATCCCCTTTTTTGACTTCGCCCCGACTTTCCGCCAACGCAAACCCAACCGGCAAAGAAGCTGCCGCCATATTCCCATATTCCGGCAAAGTCAACACTACCTTATCAGCAGGCGCTTTGCACACTTCGATAAACTGCTCCAGAAAAGGAACTGTCACTTGATGCACGAAAATACGGGCGTAATCCTCGAAACAAGTATTAGTTTGGCGCAACGCCTCCTGCAACAAATTCGGACCCAACTCTACAAAGGCATCCTTGAGAGCAGTTCCATCCCCCTGAAAATAGGTGTATTCCTCGCCTCTGGGGTGCATAGAACCGCCGCCGAGCAGCGTACCAATGTTCCAATGTTGGCTATAAGCGTAAAACTTGCGATAAAATAGCCCTGTTTTCTCCTCAGTCAATTCCAGCAAGGCGGCTGCCCCGCCATCTCCAAAAGTATAGCCCGGAAAACTCAGGCGCAAATCTTTCTTATCCTTCACCCGCCACTTGATACACTTGGAAGGAGTTTCGCCCACCGCCACCAACGCCTTGCGATACTGCCCCGTCATTATCATGGCTTCTGCCGCCTGAATACCATTGATAAAGCTGTTACAAGCGTTCTTAATATCCATTACCGCCCCGTTGCTCCCCACTTTATATTGCGTAATATGGGAAGTAGCAGGTTCGGTAAGGTCTTGACCGGCAGAAGCAAAAATAAATAAATCTATTTCGTCAGGGCTGGTATTTGTTTGTGCCAATACCTTTTTACAGGCTTCGGCGGCTAGGTCTGACGTATTCACATTATCTTCTACATAGCGGCGGGTTTTTATTCCGGTGAGAGATTGCAATATGCCAGTAGGAACTTTAATACTGGGACTGTAATTCATAACCCGTTGCTCCACCTCCGCGCTGGTAACAACCTTTTCAGGTAGCGCGGAAGCGATTGCTGATATTTTTACTCGCATGTTTAAGCCACTCCTGCAATCTATAATTGCGGCTCTCCGGTGTGCCTTAATACATAATTCAGTTCAGTTAGTTTTTAGCTTGCACTGGCATTTAATAAGGAGAAAACCTTCTGCCCTGACGCTGAACGGTTGAGGAAAAGGGTACTAAGCCACCGGAAAGTAATATATACCATTGTATAGTGGCACAATCATAGCTGAGTTAAACCATAAGTGGATTGAAAAATGCGGTATGTTGTGTGAAAAATGCAAACAATTCGGGGGTTGGGTGGCAGGGGTTCAGGCAATGGGCTTAAGCCCCTTGTTACAATCGGGTTCGGAGGGTTCGGGTTCTGTAGGGGCAACCTCCGTGTTGCGACAAAATGCGCCCTCGTTCGGTGGCGCAAAATCGGCTGACAGCAATAAAAGAAGGGCGACTCCAGCGTCGCCCCTACGGGTTAATTTTCTTGGTTACTTCTTTGCAGATTTCTTGACTGGCGCAGGTCCCAAAACTTTCTCAACCGCCTGTTCAATTTTAACGCCGGTATCGGTATTATCCAGCGGGTCTTTGCGGAGACGATGGCGCAAGCACAGCACCGCAATCTGCCTAATATCTTCCACTGTAACCGCTTTCTTGTGGTTGAAAGCCGCTAAGGCGGTGGCGGTACGAGCGATGGTCAACTCACCGCGATGCCCGTCAATGTTCAGCGCAAGGCAAAGCTCGGCGATTTTTATCAAGATTTCGTGCGACAACTCAACTTTCGGCAACAAACGTTGCCCTTCTTTTACCTTGCGGCGTAAAGCCTCCTGCTGAGGGTCATATTCTGCCATAAACTGAGCCGGGTTCATCTCAAAGTTATGGCGACGCTTTACGATTTCAACCCGCTGCTCAAGGTCAAGAATCGTAACAATGCGAGCGTGCAAACCAAAGCGGTCGAGCAATTGCGGGCGCAAATCGCCTTCTTCGGGGTTGCCGCTACCGACCAACACGAAACGAGCAGGATGGCGCACGCTGATACCTTCGCGCTCTACTACGTTCACACCGCCAGCCGCCACGTCCAACAGCACGTCCACTAAATGGTCTTCCAAAAGGTTAACTTCGTCAATATACAGGAAGCCACGATTAGCTCGCGCCAGCAAGCCGGGTTCAAAAGCTTTAACGCCCTGACTCAACGCCTTTTCAATATCAATTGTTCCGCAAACACGATCTTCGGTAGCGCCTAGAGGCAAATCAACTACCGGAACTGGGGCGATATGTCCGGTCAATTTTTGACCACGCGCGAGCTTGTCGCGGCAATCCCGGCAAAGACCGCCACGTTTAGTAGTATCTGGGTCGCAACTGTACATACAGTTGTTAATCATTTTGATACGGGGGAGCAAATCAGCAAGCGCCCGCACAATGGTACTTTTACCAGTACCGCGATGCCCCATAATCATAACGCCGCTAATTCGGGGGTCAATAACGTTGAGCAGTAAGGATAGCTTCATTTCTTCCTGCCCTACGATTGCGGTGAAGGGGTAAACATAAGAGGCTTCTACTTGCGTTTCGGCTTTCTCTTTTCCACCCTTACGCGCAGGGCTAGTCCCGTTGGTTTCAGGTTCCAGCTCTAATTCTTCGCTTTCAATCGTGAGTTCGGTGAGTTCAGACATTGAATTCTTCCTATTTCAATTAAATTTTTCACAATCGGTTTCTGATTAATTATATGCTACATCTTATAGTTAGGGTGTAGCACTTGTTACTAACTCAACCAATTTTTGCCAGATTACGTACTACAATTTGAGGCTAAGCGCGTAATAGTTACAGAATTTCGGTAAATTACTATTAAAGAGCAATAAAATTATGGGGCAAGTCCACAAATTTTTCCATTTTCAAGCAGAGAATCGCATATCTTTTATATAAACTTCAAGCCGTTTCTGCCCATGCCACATAGTTTGTTCTAAATTGAAGGCTACATCAATGGTTTTTCCCGGTTTGATGTCCCCCGCCCGCCACCCTGCGCGAAAAGCAATACCCTCAAGCGTTTTCCTATTATTAGGGTTGAACAATTTCAAACGCAAGTGTACCCCATCATTACCCACCAAACGGGCTTCACGCACCTTCAGCCCGGTACAAGCATAGAGCGGTTGCAAGTTTTCGCTGCCAAACGGCGCTAATAAGCAACTCTCAGTATAGGTGGGCATAAGCTGGTCAGGTTCAATAATTGCATCCACCAGCAAACGTGGCTGTAAATCAGAGTCGGGCATTCTGTCAGCGATTTTACACAAGCGACTTTCCAACGCCTCTAATTTAGAAGCAAGCACAGTAAAACCGGCAGCTTGGCGATGCCCCCCGAAGCGTTCCAGCAAATCAGCACACTCGCTTAGCGCATCAATTATGTTGAAAGCGTAGATGCTACGCGCCGACCCCTTGCAGATACCATCGCTGCGCTGCACCACCACCACCGGGCGATAATATTCTTCACAAAGGCGACCCGCTACCAGCCCCACAATTCCCGCTTGCCAATTTGTACCGCTAAGCAGCATCAGTTTATTCTTCTCAAACAGCTTTTTCTCTGTCACCTGATAATGCGCTTCTTCCAGTACGGTACTTAGCATATCCTGACGCTCTCGGTTTTTGGAGTTTAGCTGACTTGCCAGTTCGCGGGCTTCCGGCAAGGAATCGGTCAGCAGCAATTGATACGCCAGAATCGCATCATCCACCCGCCCGGCAGCATTTATGCGGGGGGCAAGGCTAAAGCCAATGGAACTCGCGTCAAGTTCGCCCTGCTTTAAGCCTACGGCATCAATCAACGCAATAATGCCGGGGCGCGTGGTGCGGTTTAAAGCCCTCAAACCGCTGGCAACTAACACCCTGTTTTCACCGTTTAAGGGCGATACATCCGCCACAGTACCAAGTGCGACCAAATCAAGCAAGTCGCTCGGCTTCAGCCCATTACTTTTGATGCCGGCTTTGCTCAATGCCCTAACCAAATGGAAAGCCATCCCCACCCCTGCCACGCCCTTATAAGGGTATTGACAGCCTTCTTGCCTCACATTGAGAATGGCGTAGGCTTGCGGTAAAACTTCGGGGGGGCGGTGGTGGTCTGTTACAATAATATCCATGCCAAGTCCGTTAGCAACCGCAACCTCGTCCACATTGCTAACGCCACAATCTACCGTAATTACTAGCGTAACGCCTTGTTTGTGCAAATTTTTAAGGGCAGTTGGATTCAAGCCATAGCCTTCCTCAACCCGCCGGGGAATGCGCGGTATAACCTTAACCCCCAACGACCTGAAATACTGCACCAAAAGGCTACAGGCAGTAACCCCATCCACATCGAAATCGCCGTAAATTGCTAAAGTTTCATGGGCGGAAAGCGCTTGTTGGATGCGCTTCACCGCTTTATCCATATCTTTTATCAGGTAAGGGTCAGCCAAGCGGGAATAATCGGCATTGAAAAAATAATCAATTGCTTCGGGGGTACGCAAATCGCGGTTATATAAAAGTTGGGCGGTGAGCGCTCCATAGCCTGCGGCGGAAACCGCTTCCAAAAATTCGGGCGGAACCGGAGTTGGCATTACCCAAACGCGCTCACGTCTGCCCTTTGATAGGGTAGCTGAAGGATTGCCAGATTCAGGCATATCCGCTTGCGACATCCTTCAAACTCCCCACTAAAACGGAACTTGCAAGAACACTTTCAATAATAAAGCCGGAATTAATACTACCAACGCGCTCCGGTTCCAACTCAGCTTCATACTAAAATGAACGCCGGTAATCAGGAGGGCTAATTGCCATAACAAGGGCGCAAATTGGATGACTATAACGTAGATATTGACATCGCCCCGACTAAAACCGGGGTCATGCAAAATTGGCAGAAGGCTAGGGATGCCAATCGGGATTAAATATAGAAGCCCCAATATTAACAGGTTGACCTGTGCGAAGGTTGCAATAGCGAACAAGCTCTTGAAGTTAGTACGCGACTCTTCTTTGTAAAAGAGACGGGCGACTACCGATAGAGCCATTGCAAAAACCGCCGTGAAAGCAACTCGGATTATGGCATTAATCAGGAAGGAACCGATAAAGCTAGAATCAATATTTGGAACTTGGTCAGGCTGAGGGTTATTTAGCTCAATCTGTTTATCGTTCAGCTTAACCTTAGAATCGGTGTTATCGCGCAGATAAACAAATTGCTTTTCGGTTAAGCGGATGCGCTGGTCATCCACGTCATTCAGTTCTGTAAGCTGAGCATCGGTTAGGTTTAAGGTCGAGTCTGTGGAATTATTAGTCAGCGCAGCGCGTTGGTCTGTACTGAGCGGCACTTCGCCGTTTCGGTCATCCAGCACCTGCACCACTTGGAAGCGGCTCATCTCGATTTTTTTGTCCAGCACATTCTGACCGTAACTCAAAAGGCTGGCAACCTGAGACACTGCTACAATCGCAATAAGCAAGAAATACAAAAACGCGCCTTGCCAGTAAGGCATTGTAGCGGCGATTCGCTTCATTGCAACTAGCGGGCGAATAATTACATCTGCAAAATTGCGCCACAGGGACACAGGTTTTAGTAGTTCAGTCTCACAGTTAAAGCACTTTTCGTCATCTATCGGGTTAAGCTCACGACATTCAGGGCATAGTATATCCGTTGGACCGTTCCTGAACTCATCTAATACCTTATTCATTTAAACAGCGACCTGTACCTTTGGTTATGTTTGCTAAGTTAATCCGCGCTATTATAACATAGCTTTTGCTCAAACGCAGGAAATAAGCACTTCTGTTCTTATATGGGCGTGGCTCGATGCGCCCTTCGTCCGTTGCCCCAATCCAACGAATTGCGCCACCAATCGAGGGCGCATCATCGAGGGCAATAGCCCTCTCCTACAGAACCCGAACCGCCCTTCTTTTACCCCTTTTGTAGTTTAAACCCTATACTTTCGCGCCTTCGGGTTATATCCTGAACCGGATAAC
Organism: Candidatus Chlorohelix sp.; assembly: GCF_037138995.1. Lineage (NCBI taxonomy): Bacteria > Bacillati > Chloroflexota > Chloroflexia > Candidatus Chloroheliales > Candidatus Chloroheliaceae > Candidatus Chlorohelix > Candidatus Chlorohelix sp. The sequence goes on from NZ_JBAXHI010000032.1 coordinate 28,635, forward strand.
ACTAAGGAGGAATGCTGGAAGATGAAAAAATCGCCCTTGCTGATAGTTTTTATGACTGTGCTACTGAACCTGATAGGCTTTGGCATGGTCATTCCGCTGCTGCCGTTCTACGCCATGCACTTTGGCGCGGACGCTTTCACGGTAGGTTCGCTTACTGCCACCTTCTCGTTGAGCCAACTAATATTCACGCCGGTGATGGGGGCATTGTCGGATCGGCTTGGGCGGAGACCTATCATCTTGCTTGGCTTGCTGGTGAACTCCATCGCTTTTGCGGTGACGGGCATCGGCGGGGCGTTGTGGGTGCTGTTTCTCGGACGCGCCATAAACGGCTTCGGCTCTTCCTCGATGGGGGCGGCAAGCGCGTACATCGCCGATGTTACCACGCCAGAGAACCGCTCAAAAGGGATGGGCATGCTAGGGGCGGCATACGGGCTGGGCTTCGTTATTGGACCCGCGATAGGCGGCACGCTCGGCAGCATCAACCAATCCTTGCCCTTCTATGTGGCAGCGACTCTTACTATTATCAATCTAGGCTTGGGCTGGTTCATGTTGCCCGAATCGCTATCGCCGGAATTGCGGCAAATCGCCCGGCGCAACAAGCGCATAAGTAGCCCCCTCAGCGTGTTGCAAAACATCTATCGCGCCTTGCAAAGAGCCGAATTGCGCCTTCCGATTCTGGTATTCTTCTTCTTCAACGTAGCATTTACCGGTTTCGAGGTGCTAATGCCGCTATTCGCGCAACGCCGCTATAATTTTACCAGCCAAGATTACGGCTACCTTTTCGCCTATATGGGCGTGTTGGTGATAATCATGCAGGGCGGTTTCGTGGGCGTAGTGGTCAAACGCTTGGGCGATTACAAAACGCTCAGGCTAGGCTTGCTGATTCTGGCAATTTCGATGATATTCATCCCGCTTGGCAACATCTTGCCGTTGATGTTTTTCGCGCTATTCTTTCTGGCAGTCGGGCAGGGCATCGCCACGCCCACAAGTACCGCCGTCATCTCCATCACCAGCGGAGCGCAAGAACAGGGCGAAGTATTGGGCATTTCGCAAGGGGTGGGCAGTCTGGCGCGTATGCTGGGTCCCTTGGGAATCGGCTTCATCTTCAACACCTTTGGCGAGGTCGTGCCGTTTATGTGCTGTAGCGTGGTAATGCTGCTGGCGTTAGGGCTGTCCCTATCGTTAAGGGCAGCCGCAAAACCCGCCGATGTGCCGGAGAAAGCGGGCGCGTTGGAGGTTTAATAGGTTAGCTGATACCAAGCATCATTTAGATTTTTATTCCTAATATCGTCTTTAGCAGCAATATTAATGGTATCTTTTCCTAGAAATTCTTTTAGGTCATTATAAATTTGCGCTGCTAATTGTCTGGCAAATTCGACTGGAACAGCGTTGCCTACCATCTTGTAACCATCATCAAGGTTTTCGTATTTAAAGATATAACTATCAGGAAATGTCTGGATTCTGGCACATTCACGTACAGACAGCCTTCGATATAAGTGTTCCTGACAAGCTACAAACACCCTTTTATCTTTACCTACCAACTCCATTTTTGGGGCTTGCGGATGTATTGGCGCATGCCTACCACTAGCTTGAATAGTAAACGATTGCTCGTTCCAATTCTTCACACGATTTCTGGACATATAAATCGTGGAAAATCCGCCAATAAAATATTCGTGGTTGGGTATAGCCAAATCTTTACCATTAGTTTTGTTTTTCGCCAAGGCAGGTTTTGCGTTATCTCGCAAATCCCATATTGTATCCGCCAGAGTTACCAGCTTATTATCAGGTTTTGGCGGGTAAAATATTTTGTTAGTATCAGAACGATACCCAACTATTATCAATCGCTCTCTACTTTGAGGCGTTCCATAGTTCATCGAATTAAGTAAATAATAGGAAACATTGTAGTCTAATTCTTTGAAAAGGCTGATTATATAGTTTAGCGCGTCTCGATTTTTAAGAAATAACATACCTGAAACATTTTCTGCAAGGAAAAACAGAGGTTTTTTATCTCTTAAAATTCGGACATATTCAAAGAATAATTGCCCCCTTCTATCATCAATACCACGCCTTGCGCCCGCCTCACTCCAACTTTGGCAAGGCGGCCCTCCCACAATTCCATCTATAAAAGGAATATCCCGGGAATCTATTTCTGTTATGCTTCTTCTATCAAGAGTAGTTTCTGGAAAATTATATTCAAATGTTCCCCAAATTGACTTGTCATATTCATTAGCCCAAGCAATATCGAATCCTGCAAGCTCGAATCCTATATCAAGTCCACCGGCTCCCGAAAACAAAGACGCTATTTTCATCAATTACTTGACCTTATAACTAATATGCTTTGCCTCTAACCATTTTGCAGGGTTGTCAGGATATTTTATTTCGACATCCTTAATACTATATCCTTCTTTTTCTATACTTTCCAATCTAGCTCTATCGCTTTGTGGAAAAGACAAATATTTATCCTTGAGCATTATTGCGTTGAGAGAAAGTTCAGGTTTAGCATCATCACAAAGGTATTGAAAAACCTTTGCCGGATGCGCTATACCCCACATTCCACGCACTCGTAAGTAGGTTATGCCCATTGGGTCAACTTTATTTACTCTACCCAACTCTTTTGTTTCGGTAAATTGTACCCCTTGAATTTCTGTTATCCCCTGCCTGATGGTGTTAGCTATACGCCGATATATTGCTCTATCGGCAGCATAGCAATCGCCGTAAACAAGCCAGATTGATTTGAGACTACCTTTATTTACCGTACCAATAATGTAGATTAAATCTTTTTGACTCCATTCCTCGCACTTGCGACAGCCTTTGCTAATCATTGGGTCATCGCTATTCAGTTTATTTCTTGGATAGGAACTATTTAATTCTAAATCTCCGCTTAAAGACTCGATTTTTTTAACTTCTACCGCATCCCCATTCCTGATAACGAAATCAGGCGGATTATTCTGATTTCCGAGATAAGAGAAATAATCCGAGTACCTTCGGTCTTTTTCGTTTCGGTCTGTTATGGCTAATGTATTGCAAAAGAGGTCTTTAATATAATACTCTAATGGCTCACCCACTATATTTATGCCTGTTTTAGCTTTACTATATTCTTTTACTTTTGAGATAGGCTGTTCCATAAAATTTGCTATAGCTATTAGAATGTTTGTATCCATTGCTATCTTTCTTTGCACACCCACGCCTTACCCTAACGGTATCCACACCCGGCACAGCGTACCCTTGCCCAATTCGCTTTCCACCTCGATGTTGCCATTATGCGTTTCTAGGCATTTCTTTACAATCGGCATACCAAGCCCCGTTCCCTCTATTTGATGCGCGTTTTTCGCCCGATAGAACACATCAAATAGATGCTCTAATCCTTCCGGCGGTATCCCGATACCTTCATCCTCTATTTCTACATATGCCTTAGTTGCCTCATATTTCAGCCTGAAATATACTGTGCTGCCTTCCGCCGAATACTTGATGGCGTTGGTTGTCAGGTTTGAGATAATTTGCCGGAGTAGCTTGGTATCCCCTTGCATCAACGACGGCGCGGGTTCAATTTGCAGGTCGAATTGATGCTTTGTGCCAACTCCAAGCTGGATTTCCTCCAACAGCGTGGCGCAATATTGGCTGAAATCCAGCGCAACCGGGTTGAAATCCAGCTTCCCGGCATCCGCTTTATTTAGCAGCAGCACATCATCCAACAGGTCGGTCATATTTACCACTGAAAAATAAATGCGCTGGTATAATTCCTGCTTGCGCTCATCTGTCCATTTATGCCCGTAATACTCCAGCAGTTGCGCCGAAGAGTTGATGATAGTGAGCGGAGTGCGGAACTCGTGCGAGGTGGTGGCGATAAACTGTGATTTTTGGTTGCTCAGTTCCCGTTCATTTTTGAGGCTCTTCTTGAGTTCTTCCTCTGCTATCATCCGCTCGGTGATGTCGAAGCTAACGCAGATTACGCCGTTTACGCGCCCTTCTGCATCCTTAACCGGCGTATAGACCCCTTCAAAATAACGGCTTCCTATTTTCGTGACGCTTTGCACAACTTCCCCGCGCAAGGCTCGCGCTACAAGCTCGGTGAATTTATCCAATAGATAGGAGCTTATGTCATCCCGCAAACGCTGAGCATTTCCCCCCACAAGCTCTTTGGGTTCAATCCCAAAGTAGGAAAGCCCCTTGCCCTCTACAAAAGTGAGCGTACTGTTAGTGTCAAAGGCAAACAGAATCAGCGGCGCGTTTGAAACCACCGTTCTCAAAAGCCGCTCGCTATTTCGCAAGGCTTCTTCGGCTTTGCGCCGTCCGGTCAAATCGGTGATAACGGCGATAACCCCTGCCAGTTCGCCCTTATTATAGAAAGGGTTGCCGGAGATTGAAACATAGGTATTTGACCCACCTTTTGTCAGCAACTTACATTCAACCGTAGCGGCTTTACCGTTAAACCACTGTTGCCGAACTTCCTGCACTTCCTGTAGGTAGTCCGGGCTGGTGTATCCCAGCGGGGATTTGCCTTTCATTTCTTCGGCTGAATAGCCCATAAGTTTGACTAAAGCCGGATTAATATAGCTAAGGTCGCTTCCTTTCCACGAAACCGCTAACCCTTGCCCCATATTGTCCATCACCAACTGCGCGAAATCGCGTTGCTCGATTAGGGCGCGTTCCACTTCCCGGCGTTTAAATGAGCCTGCGAAAACTTCCGCCACTACTTGTAGCAACACTATATCGTCTTCGCCCCAAGACATTTGCCTAGTTACGGTTTCAAAGGTGATGAAGCCTATAACTTCCTGTTCTAGCATCAAGGGAAACTGCACAATTGATTGGATACTTGCATGTTCCAGCAATGCCCGGAACACGTTTGCTTCTTCGGGCAAATCTGCCAGAGTGTTCAGGCGTATAGCTTTCCCGTTTTTGGTGCGGAAATCAGCCCATGATTCTATTGGGCGGTTAATTTTTACCCGATTTTTATCAATCGAAGCGATACCTTCGGCGTGCCATTCAAAACTTCTGATTATACTATTGCCATTATCGGTGTAAATATAAATGTAGCTGCGTTCTACTTCCAGAAACTGCCCGACCTCGCTAAGGGCTTGGCTTATCTCAGCCTCAGTATTTTCAAAGTTAGCCCTCAGTAATTTGGAAGAAATGTCAGCGACAAGCTTTTCAAACGCATGACTGCGCTTTAGCGTATCTTCCGCCATCTTCTGCGCCGTAACATCGTGCAGGGTAATAATTATGCTTTCTAATTCTCCGGTTAGCTCTGAAAATACCGACTGTCCGCCAATCTCAAGCCAGATATAATGCCCTTGCTTGTGCAGAAAGCGGACAAATATTAGCTCGTAATCGGCAGGCAAAACCCGGTTACTCAACTTTGAGGTAGCAATTATCTGTACGTCATCGGGATGTATCAAGCCCGGACCCCAAAGCGTTTTTAGCTCATCCGAAGTGTAGCCTAGCGTCCTTTTGCAAGAGGGGGAAGCGTAGAGGTATTGGCTATCCTTCGTTAGAGCTATAACCACATCAATGACGTTGTCTGCCAGCAAACGATAGCGCTGCTCGCTTTCGCGTAGGGCTGTTTCCGCCATTTTACGCGCCGTAACATCGCGTAGGGTAATAATTAGGCTTTCTAATTTTCCGGTTAGCTTTGAAAATACCGACTGCCCGCCAAGCTCAAGCCAGATATAATGCCCTTGCTTATGCCGAAAGCGGACAGAAATCGACTCATAAACAGTTTGGGAAGCCCGGCTTCTTGCTATTGAAGCGTGCAGTATTGGCACGTCATCGGGATGTATCAAGCCCGGACCCCAAAGCGTTTTTAGCTCATCCGAAGTGTAGCCTAGCACTTTCTCGCAAGAGGGGGAGGCGTAGTTGTATATATTATCTTTATCTAAGGCTATAACCACGTCAACGATATTTTCCGCCAGCAAGCGATAGCGTTGCTCGCTTTCGCGCATAGCTGCTTCCGCCACAACCCTTTGGGTTATATCCCGCAAGCTGGCAATATACTCCAGCGGCTCCCCCGTTTCGTCGGTTACGCGGCTTTTTTGCCCTTGTATTTCCACCCAGATATAATGCCCCGCTTTATGGATGTCCTCACCAGCATTATGTCTCTTCTGTTTTAATACTTGTATTTCCACCCAGATATAATGCCCCGCTTTATGTCGGTAGCGTATCACTAAGTCAGTATAGGCTGTGTTTTCAGCGTTCGACTCCCTAGTAGCGGCAATCGCGAGCGGCAAATCTTCGGGATGGAGGAAATCCCCTGAAGCTTTTCCGAGCAGTTCCACAGGGTCATAGCCGATAACCGCTTTAGCGGAGGGGGAAATATAGATGTATTCGCCCAAACCGTTTGTTATAGTTACTACATCGGTGATATTTTCCGCCAGCAAACGATAGCGTTGCTCGCTTTCGCGCAGGGCTGTTTCCGCCACAACTTGCGCGGTTACGTCTCGCACGCTGGTAATATACTCCAGCGGCTCTCCCGTTTCTGGGGAGAAAAGAGTTTGCCCCCGCCCTTCCACCCAAATATAATGCCCCGCTTTATGCCGATAGCGAAATGCTACGTTATTATAATCCTCGTGGTTGTCCCGCGAATCTCTGAGAGTGGCAATTGCTTTGGGGGTATCATCAGGGTGCATAAAAGCCAAACCGTTTTGCCCAAGCAACTCCTCTGGGGTATAGCCGAGAACCATTTTAGCGGAGGGGGAGGCATAGGTGTAGTCACCTTTGAAATTTAGCGACATTATCACATCGGTGATATTTTCCGCCAGCAAACGATAGCGTTGCTCGCTTTCGCGCAGGGCTGTTTCCGCTTCAACTTGCGCGGTTACGTCTCGCATGCTACCAATGAATTCTAGCGGCTCTCCCGTTTCTGGGGAGAAGCGAGTTTGCCCCCGCCCTTCCAGCCAAACATAATACCCCGCTTTATGCCGGAAACGCGCCAATAATTGGTCGTCACGCTCATGTTTTTCACGAACATTAGTAAGCGCGTTGCGTGCATTAGCTCTGTCATCAGGGTGAATAAAATCCAAGCCGGTTTTCCCAAGCAATTCTTCTGAGGTGTAGCCGAGAACCCCTTCACAAGAAGGAGAAACGTAGAGGTATTTTGACTGAAAACCTAAGACCACTACCATATCGCTGATGTTTTCCGCCAGCATACGATAGCGTTGCTCGCTTTCGCGTAGGGCTTGTTGCGCCTCCTTGCGTTCGGTAATGTCATACAGCACGGTTTGGGTTTTGAGAAAGTTTCCCGCCTCATCCTTTATAGCGGTACTGTTTACCAGCACATGGAGAGGTCGCCCATCTTTCCGAATGATTTCAATCTCAACGTCTTTAAGCCAACCCTGCTTCATAAGTAGGGGATAATTTGTTAGATAGGTTTCCAGAGATTGGGGGGTAAACAGGTCGCTTATTTTGAGTTTGCCAATCACCTCTTCGCGGGTGTAGCCCAACCAGCCTAATTCGGTATCATTGATATTGATAAATATGCCGTCTTTATCCAGCGAATGATAACCGCAGGGCGCGTGTTGGTACAGGTCATACGCTTCCTGAATATATAGTTTAAGTTTTTCTTCGCCAATTTTACTCTCGGTAATATCCCGCACAATCGCCAGCACTTCATTTTCGTTGCTGGCTATCAGGCGGGTTTCAAAATAGTAGGGGCTACCGTCAATCTCCAGTTTGCTTTCAAACACTTGGGGCTTGCCGCTATTCAAGGTTAGCGTTAGATACGCCTTTGCATTTTCAACATGTTTCGCTTGTAAGGGGCTGTCCGATTCTTCCGCATGATAGTTTGCAAAGCTCCCATCCCGGTCTATTCGCAAAAGTATATCCGGGATGGCGTTAACAAAAGCGCGATTGAAGGAAAGGCTCTTACTCAGCGCAGCTTCTGTATATTTACGTTGCGAAATATCACGAACAGCAAAACAAACCGAAGTAACAGCGCCTTGCCCATTTTTTAGGGGAATATAGCTAGTCTCAAGCCAATTCCAGCTAACAAGCGGGCTACTAAAGGGCTGTTCCAGCGTAAGGAGCTTGCCGGCGAAAGCTTCTTCCATATGCTTTTCAAAATCCGTGAGATTAAAGAAAGCCCCGATGGGGCGCACATCCACACCAAGCGCGGGTACATAGCCCAATACCAACTGGATATACTCGGTTGCCCGATTGTTAAGCGCGGTTAGCTTGAAATCCCGGTCAATGATAAACATAGAATAAGGCGCGTTGTAGAAAATATCGCTGTAGGTGGCATCCGAATTTGTAGTAGTAAAACGATGTGGCATCAAATAACTTCCTTATTTATTATAAAAGACCCCTCGCATTAGGGAAAGTAGCTCGCCAGAGATATGGAGTCAAGCGGAGGCGCATTGGTATATTTTCCGCTTTAGGATTATACCAATATTATATAATATGAGAAAATAAGGGGGAAATCTAGCTACTTTTCTTTTCTTTTTCGTAACATTTTAGAGTCATGCCAACGCCCCGAACCCGTTCCCGTAGAGGCGTATTTGAATACGCCCTTTCCAATTTCCCCCCCGATTGCCCCCATCGAACGAGAGCGCATTCCGCTGCGCCCCTACGAATTAAAACCCTCGAACCAATATCAAGAGAATTAACCCGTAGGGGCGACGCTGGAGATGCCCTTCCCCCAAAAGCTAAAGCCTGCGGGTTAGCTGTAGTTAGGGCTACTGAGGGAATGGTTGCCACTCTTTATAATCCTGTTAAAGCGGTGGAGCGTGTTTTTTTTATGCTGGAAAAATAGATTGGGAGGTTCGGCACGATGGCGAAGCCAAAGATTTTGGTGGTAGGCGGTGGGCCCGGTGGGGCAACGGCAGCGCGTACCTTGGCGGAAGGCGGCGCGGACGTTTTGGTGTTGGAAAGAAGCTTTAGCAGAGCCAAGCCCTGTGGCGGCGCAATTCCCCCACTGGTAATCAATGAGTTTGGTATCCCCCCCGAAATTATAGATTGCCGCATGAAATATACCACCATCTATTCCCCTACCGGGCGCGAAACCGATATAGCGGTGCTTGGTAGCAAGCCCACTGATAAGGATTTTATCGGAATGGTGCGCCGTGAAGTTTACGACAATTATTTGCGGGAACAGGCTGCCAAAGCGGGCGCGGAAGTAATTGAAGCTAAGTTGCTCTCTATCAAGGTAACGCCGGAGGGCGTGAAAGCGGTTTACGAAGAAAAAGGGGTGGAGAAGAAAATAGAAGCGGCTGCCGTTATCGGCGCGGATGGCGCATATTCGATGGTGGCGCGGGCGTTGGGCGCTCCGCGTGTCCCGCAATGCGTGGCGATGCAATATCGTATCCGCTTGCCCGAAAGCCAGATGCAGGAATGGCGCGAAACTGCCGAATTGTATCTTGGCGATGAGGTTTCGCCCGATTTCTACGGCTGGATTTTCCCCAAACATGACCATCTTTCGGTTGGGGTTGGCGCAGGACCCGAACATTCCACCAAAGTTCGCAGCTATCTGAATAATCTGGTAGAACGTGCCGGAACTAAGCTAAAGGATGGCAAAATCTATGCCACTGAAGCCCACGCTTTGCCGATGCGCCACCAGAAAAAACTTGCTTACGACCGCGCAATGCTGATTGGCGATGCCGCCGGTATGGTGGTTAGTACCAGCGGCGAGGGTATTTATTGGGCGATGAAAAGCGGCAAAATCGCTGCCGAAACGCTGCTCAAGTTTCAGGATAATCCGGTTGCCGCAAACCTGAGCGAATACGAGAAAATTTGGAAAAAGCAATACGGCACAATGTATCGCTTCCTCGACCGCTTGCAGAATATTTATTTTGGAGATAATCGCAAGTTTGAGGTTTTTACTCAGATGTGCCGTGATGTGGATGTGCAGCGTCTTACCTTTGATAGCTACCTACACAAAGAGATGGCAAAACTGCCCGTTACCAGCGGTTTGAGAATATTCGGCAAAATGGCTTTCAACTTTGCGCGTTGGTACGTGCCGGTATTGCGCCCCAAGCCTAGCCCGACTCTGGCGTTGGAAGGTTAAACAATAATCCTTGTTCCTATGCTCGCTACCGAGCAGGGCTTTTTATGGAGTTTATGTATGATTGGTTTGCTTTCCATCCCTACGTGGATAGTCCACTTTAGCAGCGTGATAGAGTGGTCGCTTGCTATGATACTTTTCTATACGATAGGGAAACGCATGAATAATGTATGGTTCAAGCGCATGCCCCTTGTGATGATACCCTACATGCTGAGCGGCTTTTGCGCCCTCATATATCATATAACAGAAGATACATGGGTTGGCTTGAATGAATTGCAGAGCTATCTAACATTTTTCGGGAGTTGTAGTTTCGCGTTGTGGGCGTTCCTGTTCTTGCGCTCGGTAACGGATACTTCAAAAAGCAAGGGGGCATCTCGTGGATAAAATTTTCATGTCGGGTTCTCTCATTCCCTATATGCTGTTCCTGTTTCTCATTTGGCGAATCCGTAAGCATGACCCCCGCTTAATTAATAAGTTTACTTTCATCGGTTTCTGCTCGATGATAGGCTTTATCATGGTAACGGCAGTGGCGGGCGCAATTGCGCTAAAAGTAATCAATGCCTCTACATTGGCGCATGTTGATTACTTGCATGGAATTGCAGAAGGAGCGCTCACCATTGTAAACGGTCTTATCGTATTTGGCTTGAAGAAACAGAAAGATGCGCTGGATGCCGGAGAGCGCGAATCGCGGGAGGAAACCGCCGTTACCAACTATGCGGCGGATGCTTGAGTAGCTTCTTTTCCCCAATATAAAAACGGCGGGCAATGCCACACCCGCCGCCGTTACAGTTTAGATTTTTACTCCTCTACCAGACGCATATTAGCATCTAGCGATTGGAATTTGCTCAGGATGTTGGAATAGCCACGCTCTACATACTGGATACCGCGTACCTTTGACACGCCCTTTGCCACCGCGGCTGCAATCAGGTAACTGAAACCGGCGCGAAGGTCAGGGATAGTAATATCGGCGGCGTGCAAGGGCGTAGAGCCTTTTATTACACAGCTATGAGCATGGTCAAGGCTTTTGAAACGGCACGCTTTTTCGCCAAGACAGGTTTTATAAAGCTGAATTTCTGCGCCCATCCGCTTTAGGTCTTCGGTGTAGCCAAAGCGTTTTTCATAAACGGTTTCATGCACCACCGAAAGCCCTTCAATTTGGGTCATCAACATTACCATTGGCTGCTGCCAATCGGTCATAAAGCCGGGATGCACATCGGTTTCGAGGGCAATCGGTTTAAGAGCGCCGCCGGGATGGTAAAAGCGAATGGCTTTATCCAAAACTTCAAAGTTTGCGCCAACCTGCCGTAATTTGTTAAGGAAGGTGAGCATATGGTGTTGCTCTGCGCCTTCCACAATTACATCACCTCCGGTTATGACACCGGCTACCGCGAAACTGGCTGCTTCGATACGGTCATTGATAACGGTGTGTGACGCTCCATGTAATTCATCTACCCCCTCGATTTCGATGGTTCGAGCGGTATCCACGAAAATGATTGCGCCCATTTTCTGGAGCATCATTACCAAATCAATCACTTCCGGTTCGATGGCAGCGTTTTTAATTACAGTTCGCCCTTGCGCCAATACGCTACTGAGCAAGATATTTTCGGTTGCGCCCACGCTCGGATAGGGCAATTCTAGCATTGTACCCTGTAATTTATCGGCAACGGCGTAATAGCGCCCTTCTTGGTAAACGATTTTCGCCCCAAGTTTTTCCAATGCCTGTACGTGAAAATCTACCGGGCGTTCCCCGATGTTACAACCGCCCAACATAGGTATTACCGCTTTGCCGTAGCGATGCAGTAAAGGTCCTAATAATAGTATGGGGATACGGTTAAGCCCGCTAAAGGCAAGCGGCACTTCGGGGGTTAGTATTTGGGGGGTGGAAAGCTTTAGAGTAGTAGTATCTTGCCATTTATATTTCAAGCCAATGCTTTTACAAACATTGAGGGTTACATCGGTATCTCCGATGCGCGGAACATTGCTCAATACTACATCTTCTCCGGTCAGGAGGCTTGCTACAATTTGCTTGGTAGCGGCATTTTTTGCGCCGGCTACTCGCACGCGCCCCTTGAGCGGCTTGCCGCCTTCTATTACGTAATAACTCATGACACCTCTTTTTTGATGGCAGCGCATTCTTCACTTATAAAACGCGCGTTAGCTTTTTCAGCTTGTTTGCCATTTTACCATAAAAAATAGTAGGGGCGTATTTTGTCGCAACATAGCGGTTGCTCCTACAGAACCCCCGCTACCCGTTCCCGTAGGGGCGGAGTAGTGAAAATCAAAAATCCTCTAACCCGGAAGCTAGAGGATTTTTCTCTATCAGAAGAAGGGCAAACCTCGCCCGTATCGGTTTAATTGAGCAGGGTTTTGACCTGTTCCTTGTGGTAAAACTCCAAAGCGTCCCCTTCTTGGAAGTCGTTGAAGTCATCCAGACCGATACCGCATTCGTACCCGGCTGCCACTTCACGCACGTCATCTTTGAAGCGTTTGAGCGAGGATACGCCGCCATCGTACATAACAGTACCATTGCGTAATACCCGCACTTTGTCGCCGCGCAACAATTTGCCATCGGTAACAAACAAGCCGGCGAAAGCGTCGCTCTTGCCAACCTTAAAGACCTGTCGCACTTCGGCATAACCATCGGTGACATCTTGGAAGGTCGGTTCGAGCATACCCTCCATTGCCAGCTTCACCTCATCAATCAAGTTGTAAATGATGTTGTAGAAGCGGATGTCCACCTTAGATTTATCGGAGGCACGTTTGGCGGCTACGTCCGGGCGCACATTGAAGCCGATAATGATAGCGCTGCGGTCTGCCGCTGCCAACATAACGTCCGACTCTGTAATTGCGCCTGTACCGGAGAACAGGATTTTAATTTTGACCTTCTCGTTGGAGAGTTTTTCCAGCGAAGTTCGGATAGCTTCCACTGAACCCTGCACGTCTGCTTTGAGAATAATGCGTAATTCTTTGACTTTACCCGCTTGAATCTGGCTGAACAGGTCATCCAAGGTAATAGCCTGAGTGACTTCTTGGCTGTCCTGCGATTTCTGGCGAGAGCGCATTTCTACCAAATCACGGGCAGTCTTTTCATCGCCAACTGCTATTAGAATATCACCCGCGATAGGCACGCCTTCCAGACCTAGAATCTCGGCAGGGGTACTTGGCTCGGCGCGTTTAATACGGCGACCTTTGTCATCCATCAATGCCTTGACGCGCCCCATTACAGTGCCTACTACCACGTAATCCTTTACGTTGAGCGTACCGTTTTGTATCAGTACGGTAGCGATAGGTCCCCGATTCTTGTCCAACTCTGCCTCGATAATTGTTCCAATTGCATCTTTATTGGGATTGGCTTTCCATTCTGCCAACTCGGATACCATTAGAATCATTTCCAGCAAGTCGTCAATACCGATTCTATTTTTAGCAGATACCTTTACGAAAGGCGTTTCACCGCCCCATTCTTCCGGTATCAATCCAGCTTCGTTCAACTGGCTCATTACCCTATCAATATTTGCGCCTTCACGGTCGATTTTGTTTATAGCAACAATAATCGAGACACCCGCCGCCTTAGCATGGCTTAATGCTTCTAGCGTTTGGGGCATTACGCCGTCATCCGCCGCCACTACCAGAATGGCAATGTCGGTGACTTGTGCGCCACGCGCACGCATTTGGGTAAAGGCTTCGTGACCGGGAGTATCTAGGAAGGTGATTTTTTTACCGCTAATTTCAACCTGATACGCACCGATATGTTGAGTAATACCGCCGGCTTCCCCTGCCGCTACGTTGGTAGAACGTATCGCATCGAGCAATTTGGTTTTACCATGGTCAACGTGACCCATGATTGTAACCACCGGTGGGCGCAATTCGGCTTCAGGGTCTTGCGTTATTTCCTCTTTGGTAGGAATATGCAATTCCTGAGAATCTTCTTTAATTGGCACAACCTCACGGGTTTCAAAGCCAAGTTCACCCGAAACAATCTCGGCGGTATCATAATCAATCACCTGATTGATGCTCGCCATTACGCCGTTTTTAATAAGCTCGCGTATGATGTCGTTAGGTCCAACCCCCAACTCATCCGCTAGTTCTTTTACGGTTAGGGTAGGAGGAAGCTCATAGATTTCGACCATGCGGCGAATACCAGTTCGGGATTGCTTAGGTGCAGTCGTAGCGTTCATTACACCCGCTCTGCCGCCCACACCGAATCTAGCGCCACCGGCATCTTTATTGCGTCTCGCGCCGCTGCCATCGCGTTCAAATTGGGTTTCACGCGCTTTTTCGCGAGCTTGGTCACGCTCACGGTCAGATGCTCGTCTATCACCTCGGCTTGGTTCAAAAGCTGGGGGCGCTACAGGTCCTCTACCGCCGGGTCCACCGGGACCGGGAGGTCTGCCGCCGCCGTAG
>NZ_JBAXHI010000033.1:0-42183 GCF_037138995.1 Candidatus Chlorohelix sp.
GAGTGGTAAGTACCAACCCTGAGAATCTCGTTTCGTTCAGCTTCAAGGTGAAGAATATCGGGAAGGGTGGCGCAGAAAGAATCATTCTTTCGATGCCCATCCCGCAAGGTCTGGACGTGGGCTACTTGGCGGATGGCGCAACTTCAGGGGTGTGGGTTACGCAAGTGACCACTGCCACCGTGACGCTTGCGCTGCCAAAACTTGAGGAGAATCAGGAAGCAAGCGACACGCTGCTATTTCGTCCGAACGGCAGCGCGGTTGCGGGTACTCAAGTTGAGGCGCACTATTCACTCAAGTTCGATGACGCTACCAGAGACGGCAAGAACCTTTTCAGCAACAGCCAAAGCTTCGTCTTCGGTTCAGCGAATAGCGATGAGAGCGTGGGGGCAATCCAACGCGGGGCAAACGTTAGCGCGAAATCAGGCGAGAGCGTCAGCATTACCCAGACGGGTTACTTGGCGAACGAACTTGTCGCGCTGTGGTACACCGCCCCTAGTGGCACAACCGTGAGTCTTGGCACGCAACGCGCCAACGCGGATGGAGTTGTTACCATCGTGGTAAATACCGCCGGAGTTGCGGCAGGAGATTACGCCGTCGTAGGCTACGGCAACCGCTCGGAGATGCAAGTGGTAAACATTCTGACGGTTACGGCGAGCTAAACAATTCTAAACAAACGCCTCCCTTTTCCTTGCTTTGAAGGCTTGGAAGAGGGAGGTTTTTGTTTGGGTATAAAAAGGGCGAGAAGATATTGGTGTTAGATTAATAATTGAGACGAAGCCCCGCCACCACTTTTGCGCTAAAGCTTTCAGACTGACGACTGCTAAAGCGCTGTAGCAAGGCTAGGGTAAGTACCGGCGCAGGGGTGGATTGCTCAAGCGCCTCCTGTACTGTCCAACGACCTTCTCCACTATCCTCGATATAGCCTCGGATACCATCAAGCTTGTTGCCCTCCTGTTCAAAAGCCAACACTGCCAAATCGAGCAACCAACTCCGCACAACGCTTCCATTTTGCCACATCTTGCTAATTGCCAGCAAATCAAGCTGATACCGGCTCTTTTCTAAGATTTCATAACCCTCCCCGTAAGCCGCCAGCATTCCATATTCTATGCCGTTGTGAATCATCTTAACGAAATGTCCTGCCCCGCTTGCTCCGCAGTGTAGGTAGCCGTTTTCAGGCGCAAGGGTCTTAAAGAGCGGCTCTAAAAACTTCACCGGTTCTGGGTCACCTCCGACCATCAGAGCGTATCCGTTCTGCAAGCCCCAGATACCGCCGCTGGTGCCAGCATCTACGAAATGAAGTCCTTTTTCTTTTAGCACAGTATGGCGGCGGATTGTATCGTGATAATTAGAGTTGCCGCCGTCAATTATAATATCGCCGGGACTGAGCAAATTCGCAACTTTATTTACGAGGTTTTCCGTCACTTGACCGCTTGGCACCATCAACCAAACACACTTTGGCGATTGTTTGAGCTTGCTCACCATGTCCTGATGTGAACTAGTGCCGATAGCCCCCTGCTCCATTATTTCCTGAGTCCTGATTTCATCAGAATCATGCGCTACCACAGAATGACCACCCAGAAGCAACCGCCGAGACATATTGAAGCCCATCCTGCCCAGACCGAGAAATCCTAGTTCCATATAGTTCCTTTTATTTTGACGTTATCCACAATAAGCTTACTTTCCACAGTCTCGCTCATCCCTATCGTTCAGTTTCCAGATTGGCTTTGCGCCCTCGCTGTGGTCAATCCTGAACAGGTTCTGGTTGGCGTAGAGCGTTTTGTTCACATCGCTTTTGGTAGCGGCAGACAAACCGCGCTCAGCTACTTTTTGCCGAATGACAGCAGAATCCCCCTCTCCCTCGCCCATGCGGTATTTGATGTCAGGCGGCTTCGCTATAGATGCTGCGACCTGCCCCGTAGTAAGACTCATAGATGTGCTGGTAAACATCGGCGCATTTCTGCTCGTATAGGGATGTGTCGCACATCCCCGCTCAGCCCGTGTACCGCTAGGTTCATACGGCACAGCCGCACCGTCTCGGCGGTTTTCTCCTGCCCGAAAATCGAGATTTCGCTGACCGCTTTCTTCTTGTGCCGCTCCACGAAACCCGCGCTCTGTACAAACATACCGCCCGAACCACAAGCCGGGTCAAGGATACGCCCTTGATATGGTTCTATCACTTCCACAATCAGCTTTACCAACGCGGTAGGGGTGAAGAACTCGCCGCCCTTCTGCCCCTCCGACATCGCGAAGTTGCCCAAAAAGTATTCGTAGATTTTCCCGAAAGCGTCCCCTTCCATATTGGGAATAGTCGAGAAGGTTTTCAGGATAGACAGCAACACATCCTTGTCGAGCCGATTATAGGTTTTAGGCAGCACATCCTTTAGTTCGGGGTTTTCTTCCTCAATCGCCTTCATCGCCTCATTGAGGGCTTTGCCTACGTCCTGACCCTCCGGCAATTTCAGCAAGAAAGCATAGCGCGACACTTCCGGCAGGAACATCACACCCTTCGCCTGATAATCGGTTTTGCCAATAGTGCGGCGGCTGTTAGCTGGGAGGTTTTGCTTTAGCTCCGCGTCTGCCAACTGGAATTTGTAATCGGCAAAGCGCAGGAAGATTAGCCCTAGCACTGGCACCGAATATTCAGAGGCTTTCAGCTTGGAATTGGCGCGTAGCTGGTCGGCAGCATCCCACAGTTTCTTCTCAATTTCACCGTTGTTGGTGGACATTCTTTCTCTTTCTCAGTTCTAGCCTATTCGATTATGAAGTGGCTCATCTTCTATAAGGATATTCCCGCTGGCACAACAAAGTTCGACACCAATTTCAGGGAAATTTTGTGACACAACCCGTTATAGGGTAACGCCGCAACCAGACGGAAATATTAGAACGGGCAACACAAAACAAGCCTAAAACTTCCACCGCTTCTGCTTACTCTATGGCACAACCGACCTTACTTAGCCGGTTTGATGCCCCCCTATTAAAATTCCACTTTACTCAGTAATGTAACGTCTTTGCGGGAATTTATGTCTTGAACCCTGCACATGCCGCTTCAAACACTGGCAGCAAGTTATGTGGATACTTTACCACCATAAAGCCATAAAGTAAACCACTATATCTTGCCCTTTTGCTAAACTATGCGCTTGTGGATTAACGGACGCGATTGCACAACTGCTCCCTCCACCATCTTCCGATTTCACCCCTGTAACTTTGCTTAGAGCTGCTACTGGCGCTGCCGAAGTACCGGTTAGTTCGGCTGAATGACTGGCTTGAAGACGTACCCAGAGCCACAACCAGGGTCAGTCGCTTTGCTGCTCTTAAACCTGCCGCCTCATGAACCCTAGTTCGCCAACAGTATCAGGGCTGCTTTTGTTGTTTAAAGACTGTTTCTAATTTCACAATTATGCTACACTTCATGCTAGTGTGTTCATAGAGGTTGGATATAGAAATGAAATATTGAAAGGATCCTGCCGATGCCCGGTGGACAAGCAGGCAATGTACTTTATCATCAAAGACATCCCCTAGACTCTTTTTTTGCGCCCCGCAATGTAGCGGTGATAGGTGCAACCGATACAGCCAGCAGTATTGGGCGTACAGTACTATGGAACCTTATTAGCAGCCCCTTTGGTGGTACCGTATTCCCGGTCAATCTCAAGCGCCATAGTGTGTTAGGTATCAAAGCTTACCACAAAGTTAAGGATATACCGGAGAAACTCGATCTGGCAATTATCGCGACTCCTGCTCCGGGAGTACCTGATTTGGTGCGAGAGTGCGTTGAAGTGGGCATTAAAAATGCCATTATTATATCCGCAGGCTTCAAGGATAGGGGCGAAGAAGGCGCACGGCTGGAAAAACGCATCCTAGAAGAAGCGCGGCGCGGAAAAATGCGCCTGATCGGACCGAACAGCCTCGGTGTAATGTGTCCGCCCAGTGGCTTAAACGCTTCCTGCGCCCGCCATACCGCCCAACCGGGTAATGTGGCTTTCATCAGCCAAAGTGCCGCCGTGGCAAGCACCGTGTTGGATTGGAGTTTGAGCGAAAATGTAGGTTTTAGCGCGGTGGTGGCAGTTGGCTCGATGCTAGATGTCGGTTGGGGCGAACTCATTAGCTATTTTGGTAACGACCAACAGACCAAAAGTATCGTGGTTTATATGGAAACCCTGAACGATGTACGTTCTTTCTTGTCGGCTGCGCGGGAAGTTTCCTTAAACAAGCCAGTAATTGTACTGAAAGCTGGCACACACAATAGTATGCACTCCGCCATTTCGCATACCGGGACTTTAACTGGCAGAGACGATGTTTTTGAAGCGGCTTTCCGGCGCTGCGGCGTATTAAGAGTCAATCGCATATCAGAACTGTTCAATCTAGCGGAGGTCCTTGCAAAACAACCTCGCCCCAGAGGTCGCCGCCTGACCATCATTACCAATACCGGGGCAGCCGGAATATTGGCTATCGATGCCCTTACCGCTCTCAAAGGCGAACTTGCACCCTTGCCCGAAGCTATCATGCAACAATTGAACGAAAGCTTGCCTTCTCACTGGAGCAAGTCAAATCCGATTGATATTATGGGAGAAGCCAGCCCAGAGCGTTATGCCAAAACCCTTGAAATTGCCCTTAAAAACCCGGAAAGCGATGGGGCAATGGTAATCCTTGCTCCTCATCCCGAAACATCACCTACCGAAACTGCCGAAGCCCTCAAAGGAGTGGTAAAAAATGCCCACGTCCCAGTGCTGGCAAGTTGGATGGGTCGTTCGGATGTGGCGGAAGGTACTGCTAACCTAAACCATTTTGGTGTGCCAACTTTCCCTTATCCCGATACTGCCGCCCGTATGTTCTGCTATATGTGGCGCTACAACGAAAATCTGCACAACCTTTATGAAACTCCCGTTTCTATCCCCGATACAATCAAGGATGAGGTGGCAGGGCGTGCCGAGGTAGAAGCGATTATCGCCGCCGCCCGTAATGAGAATCGCACCACTCTTTCCGAGATTGAGTCAAAGCATGTTCTGGAAGCCTACCATATCCCAACTGTTCCAGCGCAACTTGCCGTAACTCTGGAAGAAGCGTTGCAATGTGCCGAAGAAATCAGCTATCCGGTTTCTATTATGGCGCACATTCGAGGCAATATTCGTAGTTCAGATTATTGCGGAGAAAAAATTAACTTGCTGGATGAACGGACGCTACAGACAGCTTATCTTGATATTACCGAGTCAATCACCAAGCAGGTAGGCAAGGAAAATTTTCTGGGTGTCACCGTACAACCTTCCACTTTTTGGGAGGGGATTGAATTAATTATTGGCAGCAGCGTTGACCCCCAATTCGGTCCAATCATCATGTTTGGCTCTGGCGGCAGATTGGTGGAAAGCTATAATGACCGCACTATCACCCTCCCGCCCTTGAATACCACCCTAGCGCGGCGTATGGTAGAGCGCACTCGAATTTTTGGCGCTCTCTCCAGCAATAAGAATTGTGGTGGAGTTGACCTTGAGGAATTGGAACGGCTTTTGGTCAGGTTTAGCCGTTTGGTAGTTGAACAACGCTGGATTAAGGAAATAGATATTAACCCGGTGCTGGCTTCTCCCGAAGGGTTGGTAGCTTTGCACGCCCGTATGGTACTGCACGAAACTTCTGTAACCGAAGAAAGCCTGCCGCCACTCGCCATCCGACCTTATCCTACCCATTATCTCGGACAATGGTTTGCCAAAGATAAAACGCCTGTTATCATACGCCCAATTCGCCCGGAAGATGAACCGCTGGTCGTCAAATATCACGAAACCCTCTCCGAGCGTAGCGTCTATTTTAGATACCTGCATATGGTCAGCCTGAATCAGAGAATTGAACATGATCGTTTAACTAAAATCTGCTTCATTGATTATGACCGCGAAATTGCGCTAGTAATTGAGTATGAAGACCCTGAAACTAAGGAACATCAAATACTTGGAATCGGACGTTTGAGCAAAGTGTATGGCACAAATGAGGCGGAATTTGCCATTTTAATCAGCGACAACCAACAGGGGCGTGGCTATGGCAAAGAACTGCTATTGCGCCTGATACAGATAGGACGCGATGAAAAGCTTGACAAAATTGTAGGCTATATCCACCCAGAGAACATGGATATGCAGCGAGTCTGCGAACGAGTCGGTTTCAAACGCCGATATTCTCTGGAGGAAGGGTTGGTAGAAGTCTGGATAGATTTTTAGACTTCACGGCAATATTACCTTAGTTATGCTAAAATACAGCCTATGAGCGTTGATAAATCATGGGCTGATACTATAATTCTTTGCGTCTCCGGCATAGTTGCGTTTGGCGTTTCAATTTGGCTCACTCCCCTTCTGAGAAATTGGGCGGTGGCACGTGGTTGGGTTGTACCGCCGTCTCCGCGCCGGGTACATACTAACCCTACTCCCCGAATCGGTGGGCTTGCCATCTATCTCAGCTTTGTATTTGCCACCCTAGCGGGTATCACTATTAGCTTTCTGCTTATTGCCACCGGATTGTTTAAGGGGCAGTTCTGGCTTGGTGACGACCTGTGGCGTATTATCTTGCTGTTGCTTGGTTCGGTACCGATTGCGTTAATCAGCGCCATTGACGACATCCGAGAACTTTCCCCTTTGCCTCGCCTGTTAAGCCACTTTCTGGGTGCTGCAATAATTGTTGTGCCGCAAGTAATCTATCCTACCGGAAGACCGGGCGTACTAATAGACATAATAAATAGTCCTTTTGGTGGAATCATTCGTCTAGGGGATATTCCGCTTCTTGCCCTCATCATCACCCTCGTCTGGATTGTGGGCATGATGAATACCATCAACTGGATAGACGGGTTGGACGGGCTTTCGGGTGGTATCGTCCTCATTGCAGCGATAATGTTATTCCTCGAAAACCTTCTTGGAGGACGCACCGCCGAGCATGGGTACCAATGGCAATTTACCAGTGCCCTGATTGCGGTGGTACTAGCAGCATCAGTCGCCGGATTCCTGCCCTTTAACTGGCATCCCGCCAGTATTTTTATGGGCGATAGCGGCGCAATGTTTCTGGGGTTTGCGTTGGGCGTTCTTTCTATCATTGATGGGGCAAAACTGGCAACTGTATTGTTGGTGGTAGGCTTGCCTGTTATGGATGCTATCTGGGTTGTGTTGTATCGCCTCTACAACCGCCGTAACGCCGGGAAAGCCGATAAAAGCCATATACACCACCGCTTGCTCGAAATGGGCTACAGCCAGCGTCAGATTGTACTATTTTTTTACGCCTTGACCATCATCTTCGGGTTGGTAGGTATAATGCCAATCACGCAAGAGCCATGGATAAAGTTCCTTGCGCTGGTAGTGCTGGTAATCCTGCTGCTACCTATTATCTTGTACAGCGTTTATTATCGCCCCCGTAACCGCAAATCCAACCATCAAGAACAAAAACAGGATCTATAAACCGATTCTTCCCGAATAATATAATAAATACTCCCTCTTTATGGGTAGTCTTATCTTCATATTTACTTTATAATTTTCTGGAATTAATAAAATAGAGTCTTTCCATCTCCAATCTCCACTAGAAAGTAAAATATACTTATGAGCAAAAGAAAATTAATAACTGGCGCGGTTATACTAACAGCAATCGTTGCCTTTTTTCTTATATTATTCACCTCTGGTACAACCGGTACAACGGTAAACTACAATGATTTCCTAAAAAAAGCGGTAAATGGGCAAGTTAGCACTATAACCACTAACCCAAACAGCCATACCATCGGTTTTACCATTATAAGCGAGCCTGATAAAAGCTATACCACTACTATGCCGGGCGGTCTTACCCGAATAGATGATGTATTACTCAATTACGGTGTACCACTGGATAAGTACCCTTTGCTGAAAACCGATAATAGTGCGTGGATTAGCGGAGTACGCAGCGTGTTGCTGATGCTGTTGCCGCTCATTATCATCTTCGGTTTTTGGTTCCTAATGAGTCGCCGCTCTGCCGGGGCAGGTGGAGGGATGGATTCCCAGTTTAGCTTTGGGCGTAGTAACGCGAAAACTGTCACCCCTCAAAAAGTAGGTGTCACCTTCTCTGATGTTGCTGGCAATGAAGAAGCCAAGCAGGAGTTAGAAGAAGTAGTTGAATTTCTCAAAGATCATACCCGCTTTACTCAATTAGGAGCGCGTATCCCGAAAGGCGTATTGTTAGTCGGACCGCCCGGCACCGGTAAAACCTTGCTGGCAAAAGCGGTAGCGGGAGAAGCCAACGTTCCCTTTATGAGCGTTAGCGGTAGCGAATTTGTAGAAATGTTCGTGGGTGTAGGCGCAGCGCGGGTGCGTGATTTGTTCGCTAGGGCTAAAAAGATGTCTCCTTGCATTATTTTCATTGATGAGGTAGATGCCCTTGCTCGCAAACGCGGGGCGCGAGTGGGTGGCGGCACTGAAGAGCGTGAACAAACCTTGAATCAGATTCTGGTTGAAATGGACGGCTTTGATAGCGCCACCAATATCATAATAATAGCTGCCACCAACCGAGCCGACATCCTTGACCCGGCTTTCCTTAGACCCGGTCGCTTTGACCGTCAAATACAGGTGGATAACCCGGATTATCTTGGACGGGTCGCCATTCTACAGGTACATAGCAAAGGTAAACCGCTTTCTCCAGAAGTGGATTACAATCGTATTGCTCGCCAAACCGCCGGGTTTAGCGGCGCTGATTTGGCAAACTTGGTCAACGAGGCTGCTATTCTTACCGCGCGTCGCAACAAACGCCAGATTGGAATGGATGAACTGGAAGAATCAATTGATCGGGTAGTAGCCGGACCAGAACGCAAAAGCCGAGTCATCAGCGAACACGAAAAAATTGTTACTGCCTACCACGAAGTAGGGCATGCCCTATGCGCTAAATTGGCGGGCGGGGTTGACCCTGTGCAGAAAATTTCCATCATCTCGCGGGGGCGGATGGGCGGTTACACCCGTGTTGCTGCCAATGAAGACCGCAGCCTAATGACCAAAACCCAACTTGAAGGCTTTATGACTTTTGCTTTGGGCGGGCATGCTGCCGAGGAGTTGATGTTTGGCGAAGCCAGCACCGGTCCTAGCAATGACATCGAGCGTGTCACCCAAATGGCAAGGGCTATGGTAACGGAATATGGCATGAGCAGACTCGGACCGGTGGCTTACGGCGAAAATATGGGTGGTCGTCAGCGTGTTGCCAATTACAGCAACACAGTTGCTTTTGAAATTGACCGCGAAGTAACCGCGATGATAAACGCGGCGTTGAACCGCGCTCGCGCCATACTGTCCACCTACCGCAGACATCTGGTAGCCCTCTCTAATTTGGTACTCGAAAAAGAGGTTATCAGCGGAGATGAGATGGATGCGCTTTTTGAGCAGGTAATTCAGGAATTTCAGGAGGAAGAAAGCATCAAGTTGTTAACTTATACGCACAACGATGCTATTCCATCAGGCAAGGCTTATGAACGAAAAACTGAACAAGGAACACCGGGAACCGGCACTAACGGCTAGAATACAACTTGTCATTTGCTAACAAGTTTGGCGGTAGCATAATCCCTTCTCTGGTTGAACGCCGGAGCGGGGATTTTTCTATGCCTGATTTGACAGATAAGCAATCCAGACTCTACAATCGCGCTGATGATTGAAAACGCACAACCAAAAAATGCCGCTATACTCCACAGAGTCGGTTTTTCTATACTCGCAATTTTCCCTACGCCTGTTCTTAAGACATGGCTATTGTGGCGGGTATTGCTCTTTATATTTCCTGTGCTGGTGGGGGCGCTGATACCGCCTGCCGAAGTTCCCGCCGCGTTACCTGCCAAAGTCTCTGAGGGTTGGTTCGCGCATCTGATATGGAATTGGACGGGGTGGGATGGTGGGTGGTATATCACCATTGCCGAAAAAGGCTATACTCGCGAAGGTTCAAACGCTTTTTATCCGTTTTTCCCCCATGTAGTGCGCTGGCTAGGCTTTGTGCTAGGGGTGGGCAGCCCAATTGAAACCGCCTACAAGTGGGCAGGATTATTGCTTGCCAGCGTAGCAGCGTTATTTGCTTGCGCCCTGTTCTATCGTTTGGTGGCGCACGACCACGAGCGCGAAACCGCTTGGCTTAGTGTAGCGTTCCTACTGGCTTTCCCAACCTCGTATTATATGGTTGCGGTCTATTCTGAGAGCCTGTTCCTCGCGCTGGCGTTAGGGGCGTTTCTAGCAGCACGACAACAACGCTGGCTGATAAGTCTAACGCTGGCAGCATTGGCAACCCTTACCAAAAACCAGGGTGCTTTTGTGGCTGTGGCTCTACTGGTAGAGTACGGGCAGCAGCATGAATGGCGCTGGCGCAAACTCGATTTCAAGCTGCTTTATTTTGCTTTGCCCGGTTTGGCATTTGGTGGTTGGGCGGCTTACAACTGGGCTAATTATGGGAACCCGCTCGCCTTTCTCAGCGATAGCCAGCGTTTCTGGAAACGAGAATTTAGCATGCCGTGGGAAACGCTGGCAACTGTTACCGGAAATTTTTGGAACAAGCTTTTTGATCGCCAAATTTGGTATCCGCCCGCCCAACTCCAAACCGATATGTCCTTCATTAACGTACCGCTCACTTACCTGTTCCTGCTGCTGTTGATTGGCTGTGGCTGGATGGTATGGAAAGGACGTATGCGGGAAATGTATTTTGTCTATTTCCTGTTTTGCCTTCTACAGCCGCTTTTTGCGCCTGCCACCGATGTGGGGCTGTACTCGATGTCCCGCTTTATGCTGATAATCTTTCCTGCCTTTCTCTTTCTGGCGTTAGCTTCAAAGCGATTCCCGCTGCTGAAACAGGGCTATTTTGCTGCGTCCCTACCGTTGCTAGGTTTGCTGGTAGCGCGTTTTTGCTCCGGTTACTGGGTAGCGTGATTAAATTAAGCCTACTATAGTTTTTAAACTTGAAAAAGTTAGAATTGGCTAGACTGGTGGGAGTGTCATTCCTACTAACTGCATCTGTTTATCTAGCCACTTTTGCTACTTACTCTCAGGGTATTCGGTCACAACCGATTCAAAATTGGCTATTGCACCTTCGCGCGAAGAATAATTGCCACGCCAATTGTTGATGCGAATCAGGAGTAACCCCTTCAGAGAACGTGTCACATCCTTAATTAACCTAACCTTCGTACCGCGAACATCATGCCAGTGTACCGGAACTTCCTTGATTTTGTAGCCGTATTTACGGGCAATAAAGATGATTTCAGAATCAAAGCTCCAGTCATACAAATGTTGGAAAGCATAAATCTGATGACCGATTTCACGCCGATAACATTTGAATCCACAGGTTACATCACTCACATGCGAGTTTGCCACTTTATTGCTTAACCACGTAAAAACTTTCCCCAACGATTCACGTAGCCAAGGTTGATGCTGTTCGATTGTAGCTCCAATCATTTTGCGAGAACCCTGCACAATGTCATAGCCGTTGTTCTCAGAGTTTGGCTCGAACCAAGGCAACATTTTGTCCAGTTCATCAATTGGGGTTGCTAGGTCTGCATCGGTGAAGAGTATGTATTTGCCGTGACTTGCCAGCACGCCCTGTTTCAAGGCGTAACCCTTTCCCCTGTTTTCGCCATAGCTGATTACCCGAAATTCTTCTTTATTCTTGAGTATTTCTTTTGCGAGGCTAATACCCTTATCTTTGCTCCCGTCATCTACGAGAAGTATTTCCCATTTAAATGGCTTGTTTTGAAAATAATCTAGAATTTTAACAAGCGAAGGTTTTATACGTTGTTCTTCGTTAAATACTGGTATGACTATTGATAGATGGAGTTCACCCATAAAAATTAGACTCCTCGTATAAGCATCTTAAATTATAGGGGCTGTATTTTTTGCTGGTATTAATGAATATTGGAATGCCACATTTTACCGCCCAATTTTAGTCTATCATATAATTTATACTGCCCTTCGTCAAAAATTACTGCCAAAAAAAGAATTCTAAGCATTAAAAAAGCGCAACGAGTAGCAATCAAATTCTACGTTGCGCCGGGTATGACAATTTTTGATAGCGAAATGTGAGCGCTAAAGCGTGGGCATATGGAAACTGGTATTATCCATTTCCAGTAAATCGGCTGCTGTGCTGCTATGAACAGTGAATACTGGCACACTAGCTTGATGTATAATTCCTGACACCACACTTCCGAATACTATCTCGCCCATCGTGCCTCTGGCATGGGTTGCCATTGCCAATAGCATAGGATTAGTTTGGCTTATATAGCTGACGATTTCTTCGTTGGGGGTGCCTACCCGTACTACTTTTATACAATCTAGCCCGCTTGCAACTACCTTTTCTTGAATTTTACCTAGGTAATCATAGGCATCTTCGCGCCGGATACGCGCCTGCTCTTCTAGGTCGTACAGATACCATGAACCGCTAAATTCATTGTAAACTACTGGCAACACAATTCGGATTAGATAAACGCTGGCATTGATTTTCCGTGCCAAGACGAGTGTAGGGTCAAGAACTGCCTCAGATTCTGGGGAGCCATCTAGCGTAATGGCGATACGCGGCTTTGGAAGGCGATATGCCACCGACTTTGCCACTGCTTCTTCTAACCCCAATGCTTCGTCTGCTTTATTAGGATGCAATAGTACAACCGGAATCGGAGAAGTTTTGACTACCCGCGCTGCAACGCTTCCAAGCAACAGGCGAGATAGGCTACTCCGTCCATGGGTTGTCATTGTAATAATATCAGCCTGATGTTCGCGTGCAGAATGAAGAATCTGTTGGTAAGCTTCGCCCATTCCCACGCATACTTCAATTGCCCCAATTTCAGGGTAATATTTTCTTATTAGATCAGCGACTTGATTTAGATACGGTTCAACCTGTGCTACATCTTGGGGTTTAGCAACCCGGAGTAACACTATGCCGGCTTTACAAATTGATGCGAGCCTGAGCGCAACCGGCAGCGATTTTTCCGCAAGGGCTGACCCGTCTAACGGGACAAGTATCTTATTATACATCGCCCTGTGCTCCATGATAAAATATCCCATACTAATGACTAACTTTGTAAAAGTTTACCTTTATCGAGTTAAAAGGGCGGTTAATAATGGTAGATGGCAAGTTAAAATTAAGTGTAAATGGGTTGGAATATGGTGATAAAAGGATAAAAAAAGAGAATCATTTTTACGTTTATATTTTGCGCTGTGCCGATAATACGCTTTACACAGGCTGGACGATAAACCTTGCTGTACGTGTTGCACGTCACAATATTGGTAAAGGCGCGAAATATACCCGCGCTCGCTTGCCGGTTACGCTGGTTTACTATGAGGAATGTGAGGATGAAAAAAGCGCGCGCCGCCGTGAGTTTGCTATCAAACGGTTGACACGCGCCGAGAAATTAAACCTCGTGGGTTAGAGTTCGTCTGATTCTGGTTCTTCTAGGTATTCCTCGCTCATATCTATTTCTTCT
This sequence comes from Candidatus Chlorohelix sp., assembly GCF_037138995.1. Lineage (NCBI taxonomy): Bacteria > Bacillati > Chloroflexota > Chloroflexia > Candidatus Chloroheliales > Candidatus Chloroheliaceae > Candidatus Chlorohelix > Candidatus Chlorohelix sp. The sequence continues at coordinate 13,406 of NZ_JBAXHI010000033.1, forward strand.
TCGTTGTCCTCAGCATCGCCGTCGTCCCTATCGTTATCATCAAGCATTTCGTCTTCATCTTCGAAGCCGTAGCGAAGTACCGAGTCCTTGATGTAAGCCCGATAACCCACGCCCCCATGACGTGCAGGGAAGCTTAGCCGCCCACGCTGATTGGGATGCTGGAAGACTTCGCGGATAATAATAGTTAATTGCTTATCGGTTACACTAGTGACAGCAGCAGAATAACGATTGCCGCCTTCAATGAAGCGTACCAAGCGCAATGCTAATTTAGGTTCGACCTGCCCAAGCATTTCTCCTTCGGCATTTTTAACGTAGAGCGCCTGATTTTTTGAATCTACTTCAAGATAGACCAAATCTCCGGCGGTCAATTTGGCAAGTACAACCGGTTTTCCCGGTTCGCGTAGGGTAGTCAATCCGGTTTTCCCGGTTTCTTCAATAAAGCTGCTGGGGTCGGCGGCAGAACGCCCACTATTATGCGCCGGTGCGGGAGTTTTGCCGCTCTTGGAAAGTGCCGCATTTTCCGCAATTGCTTGCGCTAACCTTTGTAGATTTTTCTGGGCGATGCTGTTACCGGGATCATTTTTCAAGGCTTTTTCGTAAGCTTCTTTAGCTTCGCTGAAGCGCCTCAATTCAAGGCAAGCTTTGCCAAGACGATTCAACGCTTCCGAGTCATCGGGGAATATACTCAACAGTTCTTGGTTAACATTTACTGCCTCTTCCCATTTCCCCTCACGGGCAAGGCGAATAGATAGTTCGGTTTTTTGCCGTTTAATTCGGTGTTTATCTTCAGGTTGGTACTGGGTCAATTCTGTTCCCCTGTCTATTAATTATGCGCCAATGTCAGCGGAATCAAGCGTTTACCTGCGACCGATTCCACCTCACAAGCTTCTGTTTCTACTTGAGCTTGCGTGGTGATGGTTGGTGTACCTACTATATGCCCGACCAATGACCAGGCGCCTGCCTTTTCAATAACCACATCTACCAGCTTTCCATGCCAATCGAAGCCCTCGTATTCGGGCAAGGGCGGGTTATCGAAGAAGACCGGCTTGTTGTTGCGAGTACGACCATGCCAGCGTCCTTTCTCCATCCGCTCTACCAGAATTTCTTGAGTTGTGCCGACCAGCGCACGAGAATATTCCCATGCTATTTTTTCTTGTAACTGCTCTACTGCTTGTAATCTCTCCCGTTTTACCTCCATTGGAACATTATCTTCTATCTGCTCGGCTGAAACCGTACCGGGACGTGGAGAATACGCTGCTACATGCACTTCATTAAATTTCATTCGTTCCAAAAGCCGATAAGTATCTAAAAACTGCTGTTCGGTTTCGCCCGGAAACCCTACAATTATATCAGTGGAGAGCGATAAATTTGGAACGGTTTTGCGAATAGTATCAGCGAGTTTTTCATAAAAGGCTACGGTATAAGGACGTTTCATCGCTTTTAGAACCTGGTCGTCCCCGTGTTGGATAGGCAAGCTGAAGTATTCACATACTTTGGGCAAGTCCGCCACCGCTTTAATTATTTTGTAGCTCATCATCTTAGGATGACTGGTCAGAAAACGAATACGCCATAGCCCTTCAATGTCGTTTACCGCTTGTAAAAGATCGGCAAGGTCTGGGCGAGTAGGCAAATCGTGACCGTAGGCATCTACTGTTTGCCCTAGTAAGGTGACTTCGCGTACACCGCGCCTCACATAGCCTTTAATTTCTTCAACGATTTCTTCAACCGGGCGGCTCTGCTCCTGTCCGCGCCGCAGCGGTACAATACAATAGCTACAGGTATAATTGCAGCCGTAAATCACCGAAACGAAAGCGGTAATTCCGATTTTGTTCTTGATACTTGCTCCGACTTGGGGCTGTTCGGTATGCTCCGGCAAAAGCTCTACCAACCGCTGTGGATCAAGCGTATCAAACAACAGGTCAATCACCGGGAAACGTTTATATAGGGCTGCTTTACCCGCTTCTTCTCGCGGCACCATACAGCCGGTCATTGCTACCACTAGGTTGTGATTTTGGCGTTTAAACGACACCAGTTGTCCAAGTTTACCTGCCGCGCTATCTTCCGCTCTTTGGCGCACGCTGCAAGTGTTGACAACTACAACATCTGCATCACCAATTTCATCTGTAAAAGTGTAGCCGGTTTGTTCCAATGCGCTACCAATACGGATAGAGTCGGCAACGTTCATTTGGCAACCAATAGTATGTATATGATACTGCTTCATTAAATCTTTCTTCTATAAATAACAGTGGAGAAAACCCCTAACTCCCACCTTAAAAATCGCGCGTATTATACAGTCAATTGTTACAGTTTACAAGTGTCAGAGGCGGTAAAATCACCTGAGACCAGCAAGTGACCAAAAATTGACCTTATGCCGTCGCATTGATGGGATTTTTACGGCTTGCCCCTTCTTCGGCTATTTTCCATAGCTTCTAACTTCAGGCTTAATAACTGCTGAAATTAATCCAGAATTTTGCTATACTCTTTACAGGTTGTTTCAGATTTTATTTGAGAAGGAGGAAGCGGCAAGTTCGCCGTAAATAACATGTCAGGTCCGCTTAATACTTCTAACTTAGGTAACAAAATCAAGATTATTGTGGCTGAGGATTCTAAAGGTACTCGGCATAACTTGATAAACCTGTTGGGCTTTGAGGATGACATCGCGGTTGTTGGCTCTGCCGGAACCGGAAAGCAAGCTGTTGACCTTGCTTTCCAACTTAAACCCGATGTAATTTTGATGGACATTAATCTACCGGAGTTGGATGGTCTAACTGCCACCCGCCAGATTAGAACCCGCCTCCCCTCGATTGCGGTAATAATTATGTCGGTACAGGATGAAGAAAGTTATCATAATCGCGCCCTGCAATCTGGTGCTTCTTCTTTCTTGGTAAAACCCTTTAGCGGCGAAGAATTGGTTAATGCGATACATTACGCAGCACGACGCTATTAATTAGCAGCCCACTACAGTTGGAAGTTATCAATTAGCCGGGTTGAACCGAAACGTACCGCCATTGAAAGCAAAACGCCGTATCCGGTGGGTATTAACCCGTCATATTCGCGTAGGTTTTCGGGATTCGCCGCACTCACATAATCCGTCTTTGCCAGCGGTTCAGAGCTAATCACCGCATCCATTATCTTGCGTAAAGCATTGCCCTGTCTGCTACCGTTTTCAAAGGCAGCTTTTGCCGTTGCTAAGGCGTGATACAAAACTGTTGCCGCTTTGCGTTCATCCGCGTTAAGATATACATTACGGCTACTCATCGCCAAACCGTCCGCTTCCCGAAGGGTGGGGCAAATTATAATTTCAAGTGGAAAGTTTAAATCCCGTACCATCTTTTTAATTACCGCTACCTGTTGCGCGTCTTTCTGCCCGAAATAAGCCCTATGCGGGGATACTATATTAAAGAGTTTAGCTACCACGGTGGTTACACCTTTGAAATGACCGGGGCGTTGCGCTCCTTCCAACACATCAGTAATGCCTAACACTTCAACCGAGGCGTTAAAGTTTTCTGGGTACATTTCTTGCGAAGTTGGATGAAAAACCGCATCTACCCCTGCGCTTTCAAGAAGCATTAAATCTTTTTCGAGGTCACGAGGGTAACGGCTGAAATCTTCTTTTGGACCAAATTGCAGCGGGTTAACAAATATACTGGCAACTACCTTATCATTTTCCATTTTGGCACGATTTGTCAGAGAGAGATGCCCTTCATGTAGGTATCCCATTGTCGGCGCTAAGCCAACCTGCAAATCGGCATTCCGCCAGTTTGCGGTAATACGTGCCATCTCAGTTATACTAGAAATAAGCTCCATTTAGCTCCTCTTTGCTTACGTAACCATAACCCGTCATTATCTCTGCGATTATACCCAATGGCTCAAGCTTTCACAATTTTTCAACTCTTTAAAACGAAGAAAATTAATCACATCCCTGAAAAAAGACATATTTTGGAAGGTACTATATAATGAGCCTAGCAAATCACCACTTAGACGAAATTTTCAATTCATACCAAAATACCAGCGATTTCAGGAGGAAGGGGATGGAATTAAGGGGTAAAGTCGCGCTGATTACCGGAGGCGGGACTGGTTTAGGCAAGGAAATAGCTTTGCAAATGGCGCAAGAGGGCGTTAATGTCGCTATTAACTACTCAAAATCAAAGCAGGAAGCAGAAGAAACGGTTGGTGAATTACTTGCGCTCGGTGTAAAGGCTCAGGCGATACAGGCGGATGTAGGCAAGCTAGATGATGTAAAGCGCATGATAAACACTACCGCCGAAAGTTTTGGGAGATTGGACATCCTGATAAATAATGCCGGGACAACTCGTTTTGTGCCTTTTAAAGACCTTGACGGTCTTTCAGAGGAGGATTGGGATGATATTCTGAATATTAATACCAAAGCTCCTTTTTTCCTAGCACGTACCGCTGCTTCTATAATGAGGCAAAATGGTAGCGGTGTTATCATTAATACTGCTTCGGTAGCAGGACTTGGCACAAGGGGTAGTAGCATCGCTTATTGTACCTCCAAAGCTGGCATGATACACCTGACGCGCTGTCTTGCTCTTGCGCTCGCCCCAGACAACATTCGGGTGAACGCGGTTGCGCCGGGTCTATTGCTTACTCGGTGGGGTTTGAAATATAGCCCGGAACAGATTGCTAAATTTGAGCAAGCTTCCCCGCTGAAAAAGATTCCCGGTATTCCCGACACAGCCTCAACTTATATTATGCTGGCAAAAAACGATAGTATGACCGGGCAGGTTATTACGGTTGATGCTGGTATGCTTTTATAATTATTATGCAAAGTAATTACGGAGAAGACACAATGGCGAGTCTGAAGGGTAAAACACTTTTTGTATCGGGCGCTAGTCGTGGTATCGGGTTGGCAATTGCTTTGCGTGCTGCCAAAGATGGCGCAAATATCGTAATTGCAGCCAAAACCGACCAGCCAAATCCCAAGTTACCCGGCACAATCCATACTGCGGCTGCCGAAATAGAAGCGGCGGGTGGTAAAGCCCTAGCGGTTTTGTGTGATATACGCTATGAGGAACAAATTCAGGAAGCGGTAAATAAAACCATCCAAATTTTTGGAGGTATAGATATTTGCATTAACAATGCCAGTGCAATCCAGCTTACCGGCACGCTCGAAACTCCTATGAAACGGTTTGATTTGATGCACCAAATCAATACTCGCGGGACTTTTGCGGTTTCTCAAGCCTGCATCCCACATCTAAAACAGGCGCAAAACCCTCATATTCTAAATCTTTCCCCGCCGCTAAATATGGAAGGGCGGTGGTTTGCTCCGCATGTTGCTTATACTATGGCAAAATTCGGGATGAGCATGTGCGTTTTGGGAATGGCGGAAGAATTTAAAACGGAGGGTATAGCTGTAAACGCTCTATGGCCCCGTACTACAATTGCCACTGCTGCTATCAAAAATATTGTGGGTGGAGATGAGATGATGAAGCATTCGCGCACGCCTGAAATTATGTCGGATGCCGCCTATATCATTCTTACCAAACCCAGTCGCGAATTTACCGGAAATTTCTGTATAGATGAGGAAGTGCTGGCTGCTGCCGGAGTAACCGATTTTGAGCAATATGCGGTTTCTCCCGGCACGACACTTGCGCCTGATTTTTTCATCTAATAGTCGTGTCAGGCAAGGGGCAAAAGCCCCTTGTTTTATTTTTTAGGCAATTAAGTTTATATTTCTTCAACCGAATGCCAAAGCCGAATTGCCAGAAGAATAAAGAGAACTGTTATTATCGCTGCGCTGGACAAGCACCAAATACAGGTGGCTTTTATAACGAATAAAGACATAGCCATAAGATAACTGCTAAATACAAGGCTACCTAAACTAAGTACAAATAAAGTCCAATCTAATTTATAAGTCAACGGAATATTATTTTGGCGGGCTATCAGCCAACGTGTTATTACCAAGCCAGTCAGGACAATGTATGTTGCAAGTCCGAGAAAAGATACCGGAATGCCTAGTAATAAAGCATACTGGCTGTTATTGACTGTCTCGCAACCTCCTCCTTCCACACAAATAATAGCTTGTGCAAAAAGACGAGTATAACTAAGGTATCCGGCAACACCAACCCCGGCTAAACACAATATAATAATCAGCAAATCATAAAGATAGCCTGAATTTTTCTTTTCTTGCACAGTATTTGTATTGATAGACATCTATTTTATTCCATGTAAAGTAAAAGAGGGGGTTAACCCCCTCTCGGTTCTTGAATTACTTCTTAGTAATCGGGGGATTTTGTTGCACAGCAGCAGCGATTTTAGACTTAATATCTTCGTAGTTAGTGTACTTTATTTCTTGTTCATTCCCGTTGATGCTCAAGAAAAAGGTGGGAGTGCCGCTTACACCCTTTGTCTTAGCAACGGTTTTTTCGTCAGCCACCGCCTGTTTGTACTTACTGGTGTCTAGGCATGAATTGAACTGATCTTGATTCAAATCAAGCGCTTTGGCAAGATCCTTAAGGACTTTATCCGTTATTACTCCAGTTGATTCGCCTCGGTAATTGGTGTACATCGAATCTCGAAAATCCCAACCACGCTTTTGGTCTGCCGCACATCTAATTCCTTGAGCGCCGCGCTGCGAGTCGGTATCACGTAAAATATCGTCCACTACCGTATAATTTCTGAAAATATATTTGATTTGCCCGGTTTTGACGAAAGTATCTCTAATAGATGATTCAGCCTGATCGAAATATGACTTGCAAGCGGGGCAACGCACATCGGCATATTCAATCAAAGCAACTTGTGCATTGGCAGAGCCAATTGTTAAATAGTCCGTATCCTGAGTAGGGCTGGCTGGTATGTTATTAAAGGAAGTAGGAGTTGACAGGGTAACTACAGTGAATATACCGATAATAGCCACTACCACTACCCCGATACCCACCAGAATAATTTGATTTCGCCGCCGCTTTAGCTGGCGTTGTCGTATTGCCTCTTTTTTGGAACTAGCCTCTTTGGAATTTCTATTATTCCGAGAAGAGCTAGGAGTAACTGTTGAAGTGTCTTTTCCAGATTGATTTTGTTGTGCCATAACACTTTACCTTTGTAATTTACTAGTTATTCACGCGCTCCGGCTAATACATTAACTTCGCCCCAATGCCCAATCACCCGATATTTGTTATAGCGCGTTTCTAACATGGCTTGGATTCCTGCCTCTCCTTTGGTTACAAACGATTGTTCGAGTTCCGAGAGATGGCGTTCTAGAGTTTCAGCTAGGGTAATCATTAAAGCAGGAGGGTCATTATGTGCGCCTCCTGCTGGTTCAGGCACAATTTCATCAATAATTCCGAAAAATTTTAATTCTTCTGCGGTAATTTTCATAGCTAACGCTGCTGCGGGGGCTTGTGCTGCATCCTTCCAAAGAATAGAAGCGGCAGCTTCAGGGCTTGCCACACTGTAGATGGCGTTTTCGAGCATAAGTAAGCGGTCAGCAATGCCTATTGCCAATGCGCCGCCACTGCCACCTTCACCGGTTACTACCGCGATAGTTGGCACTTTTATACGGCACAACTCCATTAGATTTTCTGCAATCGCAAGACCAACCCCGCGCTCTTCACTATCTTTTCCCGGATACGCCCCACCTGTATCTATTAAAGTTATAATAGGCATGCCAAATTTTTCAGCTTGCTGAAATAAGCGCAAGGCTTTACGGTAGCCTTCCGCACGAGGTGAGCCGAAATTACGGGCAATGTTTTCTTTTGTATCGCGCCCTTTTTGCTGCCCCATAATAATAACTGAACGTTTGTTGAATTTGGCGATTCCAGCTACCAACGCGCTATCATCCCCAAACCGACGATCCCCATGCAATTCTACGAAATCTTTGCAAATACTGTTCATAAAATCGAGTGCATGAGGACGCCTAGCATGACGCGCTAGTAATACTTTTTCCCAAGCAGCATTATTAATCGGGTTATCTTTTTTTTCTTTACCCGGCATAAGCCACCTCATGGGAATAACTTCGGTTATGAGCGAGCATATAAAGATTGACGAGATTGGCAATACTATCTTTTAATTCACGGCGAGGTACTATCAGGTCAACCATACCGTGTTCCAGCATAAATTCTGCGGTCTGAAAACCGGGTGGGAGTTTTTGCTTAGTAGTCTGTTCAATTACGCGAGGTCCGGCAAAACCGATTAAAGCGCCGGGTTCGGCAATCATCACGTCAGCTACCGAGGCATAACTGGCAGTAACGCCACCCAGAGTAGGGTCTGTAAAAACTGAGAAATGGGGTAAACGCAACTGACCCAAACGCGCAAATGCAACCGAGATTTTTCCTAGTTGCATAAGTGAAAACAAACCTTCGTGCATACGTGCGCCACCACTGGCAGAAATGGTCACCATCGGTATTCGTTTCTCAATGGCTTTCTCCACTACTCGCGCCATTTTTTCGCCAAAAACACTTCCCATGCTTCCGCCTTGGAAAGCAAAATTACAAATTGCCAGTGCGATTGGTTTCCCGTTAATAGTACACAATCCGGTTACTAATGCTTCATTCTCCCCGGTTTTCTTTCGGGTCTGCGCCATTTTCTGGAGATAAGGTGGCTCTGCTATGCTGACGAAACCAAGCGGGTCGGCGCTGATTAATCCCGCATCCATTTCTTCAAAGCTGTTATCATCTGCCAGCAAAGTTACTCTTTCACGTGCGCTCAGGCGCGTATGGTAATTACACTTGGTACAGACTTTTTTATTAATTTCAAATTCTTTGGTATAAATCAGTTCATGGCATTTAGTGCATTTAATCCACAGGTCATCGGGGATATTATGCTGTTCCGGAACCGCTTTGTTAGAAGGTTGCTGTCGGTTCCAGCTAAACATAGGTGCATTATCTTTTGTGGTTTCGCTGTCGGTTTTGTTATCAGCAACATCTGGTTGCTTAGGGTTTCTCCTGAATAAATCTCTCAAATCCTTTTTCGCTCCCTGTTTCAAAAAAATCTATACCCAAATGAGGCTCTTGATTCCCCCGGAATGGTTAAATGTTTCGGACAATTAGCAATCATTTTTTATTATAGCATACCGTTTATGGAGAGTATAGTACGATATTATCATCAAAATCAATTTTTAGGAATCGGCACTTTTGATAAGTGCTTCGATGGCTATATCAACCTGACTATGAGGTTCAGCAGGAGGTGTTAATTTACTGCCCTGCTCTATTGCTTTTGTTTGCTCTGTTTTTGTCTGTGCTTTTGAAGCGTTGGTAACGGTAGGAGGAGCGGGATTCACTTTATCGGCATCTTCTTCAATTTTTATCAGCAAGTATTCGGTCATATTTTTAATAACCCCTGCCAGCGGTACCGCAAGCACGACTCCAAATATGCCACCCACCTGTGAACCTGCCAATAACACGAATAGCGTGGTAAGCGGTCCGATTCCTACTTTGCCTCCCACCAGTTTTGGAAGAATTACATTTAACAAGGCAGTTTGAATTATAAATAGGATAATCAGCACAATAATTATTGGTCTATCTTCTTTGCTACCAAAACTTACCAGCAAAGGTGGCAATAATGAAAGTGGTCCTCCGAAGAAAGGTATTATCATTAATAAGCCGCAAACGCAGGCGGTGGTAACAGAATATTTAAAGCCTGTAACCGACATTAATATACCAACAGTTATGCCATAAATAACTGCAACTGTAAGCTGACCGCCTAGAAAAACGCCAAAGTTGCTTTCAAGGCTTTGTTGCAAGCGTTTGTAAAATTCGTACCAACTTGGGGGGAATTTCCTCCAGAGTCTAGAACGATTATTGTTAGCACTATAATAAGTGTCTGAATCTGAATACCTGCGCCCTGCCAGCAAGCTAAAAGAAATAATAAATACCAATAATAATTGGATTATAAAACCGGCTATTCCGGTAATGGTGTTTAGGGCATTTTTCAACACATCGGTGCCAAAGGTTTGCAATGCTCCAACGAAATCGTTAATGCTAATACTGCTTAACCCCAGTCCTTTAAGCCAATCATTGAGGGATTTTTGGATTTCGTTGGAGATTGTGCCAAGACTACTTATAAGGTCTTGTGTTTGGGTTATCAAACCGGGTACAACCAGCACCATAAAAATAGCCAACAATGCCAGCACAGTAAGATAACTACCGACGACTGATACCAACTTTGGGCTACCCATGTTAATAAGAAGGCGTGTAATTGGGGTCAACAACAAAGCTAAAAGCCATGCGCTAACAAATAATAAGATAAGCCCAGAGAAGGTAGCAAATATACCCCAAGCAATGGAGAAAAGGGTGAAAGTAAGAAGGATAATTACCATCACTAGCGCTAATCGCCCTAATTTTTCGGTGCGGAGTATTTGGCTTTGCGTCCAATTTAAAAGTGTAGGTTCTTGCGGCTTGTCTTCCGGTTGAGGTGCTACCGCTGAGTTCCGGTTAATTTTTGGCATTTTCCAGAATCCTGTTCTATATCTTTGTTACGAAAGCGAATTTGCTCAGCTTTTCCTATTGTTTAGCCTATTATAACAGCTAATATTCGAAAAAAGAATTTAGATAGGCGTATAAGGTTACTAAGCCGTTTAGCCTAGACAATTGCAATTTTGTAGTACAAAACAAGCCTTTAAACTTGGTTATTTTACTGTTACATAAACCTCATTCAGTTAGTATGATTAGCTTGTGGAAGAATTAAATGTAGCAAACACAAAAAATTATTAAAAGTGAGGGAAACAATGACGTTAACTTACTATGACCTTGAAAAGATTGGAACCTCGCGAGTACGCGAATATATAAAATCTGCCGATCATGATCGTCAGGTTGCTGCTGCGCTAGAAGCCCGCTCAAAAAACGAAAAAACTAACAATACTAATAATAAAACGCAACACCGCCATACTCTTAGGCTTAGAAGAGCGCATTAACCGAAACAAAGTTGTTATCGGAATTTAGGATATACACAGTTGATTTATTCAAGAACTAAACCCAAATTTGTAATTAACAGATTTGTGATAAATAGATAAACTTCACAGGCTCGTTTATAGCGCTGGAGGATAAAAATGTTGGAAATAATGATTGGATTTGTACTGATAGTGTCGCTTTTTGCGTTTCTTGATTTCGCCGCGTTGAAATGGGGCGCAGATAAGCGCCGAAACGGTTTTGTGAGCGGTCGTTATGATCCTCGTGATGATTGGAACATGCAAAGCTAAGTTACTATAATAGAATACACTTGAAATGAGGGGAGAATAGCCCCTCTTTTTTATTGTGCGTTTGCAGTAAGTCTCAACAAAAAGCTATAATTAAAACGGCATAACAACAATAGAAAACGAGGATAATGCTAATGATAGATTTGCAGGTAAAAGAAACCAAATTAAATCGCAAACCTGCCTATGTGTTGGTTGGTTTTTTGGGAAGCGGCAAGACCACCCTGTTAGGAAAACTTATCGGCTGGTGTTTGGATAATGGAATGACACCCGGCTTGATTGTAAATGAGTTCGGTGCGGTTTCAATTGATGGTGAAATGATGCGGCAGGAGGGTATGATGCTTTCCGAGCTTTCCAACGGATGTATTTGTTGCACAGCCGAAGGTGATTTGATACCTGCCCTTATCCAAATGTCTATTCATCCTAAAGTGGATCTGATAATATTGGAGGCGAGCGGTCTGGCTGACCCTGCCGATATGCTAGATGAACTAACCGACCCTGCTTTGTGGGAAGCGGTTGAGGTGGGCGGCATTATTTCGGTGGTGGATGCGCTACGCTTTGATGACCTTGCCGAGAAAACCCGCCTTGCCCAACGTCAGGTAGAGTATGCTGATGTGCTGGTAATGAACAAATGTGATTTGGTAACTGAGGCAGATGCGCTGGCTTTGAAAGTGCAGTTGGTTGGTTATAATCCTAAAGCTCAGATATTTCCCGCACAGCAAGGTTTACCAGAAGTTGGAATTGAGGCTTTACTCGATTTGGCGCGTAGCGTTGGAGCGGGAAACGCCGCAAAAAAAGAACATACGCATCACCAGCACGACCACTCTCATAACCATCATGGTGAGGCGGATGCACATATGTCCTTGCATACTTTGGATTTTGACATGGATTTGAAGCTAAACAAGGACGCTTTTGAGAAATTCCTTAAAAACCTTCCGCCTAATGTATATAGGGCTAAAGGCTTTATGTGGGTGGAAGGCGATGAACGCCCCCATGTATTTCAGCAAATGCCGGGCTATGTGCGTGTTTTGCCCTTCCCGCGTCATCGCCCTTCATTAATGCGCGGTGTGTTCATTGGGCAAAATCTGGATAAGGATTGGATTTTGCAACAAATCGAAGCTTGCATCGCAAAGTGATTTTTTTGCCTAGCCTATAATCACCGGAGAAAAGAAAAAGGGCTACGTCTGTTGAGGCTTAGTCTTTTGTCTTTTTTTTTGCCTGTTAGTTTCCGGCAATCTAGCCCCCCCTTTTTGAACTGAGTTGTTACTAAATAATTACTTCCAAACATTTCTAAGTAACGACAATCATAGTTGTCAGAACTTGGAAAAATATGCTACAATAGATTAGGTTAAAAACCTCAGCGAGGGAGTAAATATGGCAGAAGAGAAGGTAGCTCAAATAGGAGAAATAGTCCCTGCAAATCAAGGAGAAACAAATTCTTCTGGAATGCTATCGCTTGACCAAAACCCGGCAGCGGTATATCTTGCCACCCTACGACCGGTTGGTCGGCGTGGAATGTTACGCGCCCTGAATCTTATCGCCGAAATCGCCAGTGGCGGCAAACAGAACGCTTTGACCCTTCCTTGGCACAAATTGCGCTACCAGCATACTGCTGCCCTTGCTCCTGCTCTAGTGGGGCGTGGCTACCGTCCCGCCACAGTTAATCAGGCTTTGTCCGGGCTACGCAGCGTCCTATACCATGCTTGGAAACTAGGTCTAATGGAAAGCGAAGATTATCAACGCGCCCGTGATGTCAAGAACCAGCGAAATGAAACTCTACCCCGTGGGCGTGCCTTGCGTAAAAAGGAGCTTATCGCCCTGATAAAAACTTGCCAAGAGGAGAAAAGCTCAGGTGGGATACGCGATGCGGCGTTGGTCGGATTGCTGTATGGCACCGGACTGCGCCGCTCAGAGGTGGTCAAGCTAGAATTGAAAGACTATGACCCCACCACCAGCGCACTCACTATCCGGGGAGCTAAAGGTGGTAAAGACCGGTTGGTGTATGTCAAAGGCGGGGCGGCTAAAGCTCTGGCAATTTGGCTGGCAAGGCGTGGTGATGGAGTAGGCGCTATCTTCTGCCCGGTACATAAGAGCGGCAAGGTCAGAGTGGAATTTATGACCGACCAGTCTATAATGAAGATATTGAAGAAACGAGGATTACAAGCCGACCTGCAACCGTTTAGTCCCCACGACCTGCGGCGCACCTTCATCTCGGATTTGCTGGATGCCGGAGCGGATATTGCCACTGTACAGAAGTTGGCGGGACATGCCAGTGTCACCACCACTGCCCGGTACGATAGGCGTGGAGAGGAAGCTAAAAGCAAAGCTACCGACCTGCTTGAAATCCCCTACTAAATAAGACGGTTCTTGCGTGTTATAAAAAATATTAGCAGAGAGAAACCCTAAATCCCGAAGGGAAACTGAGGGACTACAGGATTAATTCGTTATGTTTGGGTGAAATATCCTGACATTCCCTCTAAAATAAGCGGGTCATTTATTTTTACACCAAAAATATCTGGTATAATCAAAATGCTATTTTACATATTTTATTGTGCAAATAATTCAATTTTTTTACCGAGGATTCATTTGAAACTTCTGGGTCAACAACAAAAGAAAGCTCGGTTGGGGCGTTACTACCAGATTGCCGAAGTGCTTGTACGTCATGGCTTGGGCTTTATGCTCAGTATTCTGGGTATGGATCGCATGGCTCCTTTCGGCAAAGAATTATTCAACCGGGGTAAATCTACCAGCCGCCCCGAACATATAAGGCTTGCTTTTGAAGAATTAGGACCTACCTTTATAAAGATGGGGCAGCTTCTTTCTACTCGTTCCGACTTATTACCGCCGGAGTATGTAGAGGAACTTGCCAAGTTACAGGATCAAGCCCCACCTGTTCCCTTCACTTTTATTGAAAAAGCCATAGAAACCGAATTAGGTCGCCCGCTCTCAGAAATTTTCGCCAGCTTCGATGCTACCCCACTGGCGGCGGCTTCTATTGGGCAAGCGCATGCAGCTGTTCTGCATGATGGTACTGAGGTGGTAGTAAAAGTGCGCCGTCCTAATGTAGTGACACGGGTCTCAGAAGACCTTGAGATTCTACAAAATCTGGCGGTTCGGGCGCAACACTACTGGAAACAGGCTGAGAACTATGATTTAGTAGGCTTAAGCCAAGAATTTGCCCAAACTATTCGGGCAGAAATGGATTACTTGCGTGAAGGCAAGAATGCTGAACGGCTTGCCAAAAATTTTACCGATAGTAAGTTTATCCATATTCCCCAAGTTTATTGGGATTATACTACCGTTAGCGTGCTTACTCTGGAACGGATTCGAGGAGTCAAAATTAATGACCTCGAAGCCATTGACCAAGCCGGGATTAATCGCCATAAGTTGGCGGTGAACGCCACCAACGCTATCATGAAAATGTTCTATGATGATGGCTTTTTCCATGCCGACTTGCATCCCGGAAATTTCTTTATCCAAGAAAACGGGCAAATTGGGCTGATAGATTTTGGAATGGTCGGCACACTGGATGAGCGCACCAGAGAATTAATGGTGCAGTTTGTTATAGCCATTGCCAGCCATGATATTGAACGTTTGGTGGATGTATTTATCTCTTTAGGTGTTACCAGAAGCAGAGTTGACCGCACAATGCTTCGGCGCGACCTTGACCATCTGATTGCGCCCTATTATAGCCTTTCGCTTGGTGACATTGCGCTTGACCTAATGTTGGAAGAAGCGTTAGTTATAATTCGTCGCTACAATCTGCAATTGCCCTCAAATCTGGTATTGTTATTCAAGACCTTTATGATGGCAGAGGGCATGGGGCGCACCTTAAGCCCTAGTTTCCATCTGATTAAGATTGTGATGCCCTATTCAAAGCAATTGATGGTGCAACAATACTCACCAAAAACATGGGTCAAAAAATATAATAGAACTGTGCTTGATACCGCGCAATTGGGAGCAGAGTTGCCCGGTCAAATGCGCCGAATACTGGCGGAATTAGAGCGTGGAAATATTGAATTTAGCGTAAAACATGCTGAACTTGAAAAAGGCTTGCAACGCATCGAACGTCTTACCAACCGCGTGGTTATTAGCATAATTACGGCAGCCTTCATAATCGCTTTAGCGGTGCTGACTACCGTGTATCGCCCACAAGGTTTGGATCAGTTCGCCGGAATTTTCATTGTTGGGGGCTTCTTATTTGCCAGCGCGATGGGTCTGTACTTAGCTTGGACTATTCTTCGAACCAATCGCTCTTGATTACTCTTACCAACTTCATAATAACAAACATCAAACCAACCAACTAGTGATTCGTTTGGCAGCTTGAAACGCTGCCCAAGCGCTGGCAGCTATCAGCGATTCATCCTTACCCAAAGTAACCCGCGCTTGAGCAATCGTTTCCTCATCTACCTGATAAGCTGCCAACGCCACCAATAATAATAACCGCGCCAACGCTTTATGCTCTTCTTCCAAATCCGCTACAGCATCTTCAACCCATATACGGCTAATCCCCATCGCTTCCCCATGCCAATTATCCAGCGAAATTAGAACCCGGCTACGTACCGGCGCAGGTATTGTTGCTTGTCCGGCAGTCTCAATTACGGAGGCAAAGCGGGCTAATGCTCCGGCAAGCGCTTTGTTGGGGGTTGCCCAAGCCAGTTCCTCTGGCAAGGGGGCAGGCGGTAACAAAGCGAGAGATGTACCGGGCTTGACTTTTTGATGAGCTACTAACCACAGTACCGGCGTAAATATCCCCCCTCTGACCAAACCCGTCAATGCGCCCATTTCTGGAGTTAATGCTCCTTCCACAAAAATGTTGACCATACGGTTGATGTAGTGAAATATCAAAGCCGTACCGATGTATTCAGGGGCAGTATTGCCCGAAAAAGGCGGGTTTGGTTCTTCTGGCGTTCGTATGGCGGTTGCCCATTGTATCGCTCTTTTCTTCTCAGCGTCATTTTTCTTTGCTGAATAAGAGCGCATTAGCATTCCATGCACTTCGAGGCAATAGGGACAAGCATTGGATTCTGATACAGTCGCGGCGATTGCCTCTTTGATTTCCCTCCGCACCTGCCCGTGTAGCATGGTCTCACGCACCAGTATCCAAATCCCTGCCAGTATTTCAGGATGAGAGGAATGTATTGTAAAAGGTGGGCTGACTACAAAATCACGTTGCATTTGCCGATAGGCTTCTGCTACCAAACCTTGCGCGTTTCGGGGCGATACGGCTTTTACATATTTGATGCGCCCTATCGCCACTCCTTCCATAACTTTCATGATTTTAACCTATAGCCAACCGCGCTCTTTTACAACTTGCCACCCCAGCAAGCCAAGTAGCGTTTCGTAGCGCGTGCCTTTGAGTTCCGGGTGATATTCAAAACGCGCCCGCTCGAAATATTGTACCGTATATATTTTACCGTCAGCAGGGTTTAATTCGCTGAACTCCTCGCTGATGGGGAATCCGAATTGCGCCAAACCGCCGTTACGTTCCCAATACAGACGGAAACCATAGCTCAGGCTATGCCCGGTTTCCTTAAAATACAGGCTATTGGCGTTGGAGGTAAAAGCAGCAACACTTTGGAAGGCGGCTTCCGGCGCTCGTCCGGCAGTTATATCGCGCCCTAACAAGCCTAGCAATACCTCGTAGCGCGTACCCTTATTTTCAGGATGGTATTCAAAACGATTTCTTTGGAAATACTGTACGGTAAAGCCGTTCTCGGTTAATTCTTCGCTAAGAGGGTAGCCATACATCGCCAAACCTCCGTTATTTTGCCAATAAGTTAGGAAACTACCTTTCAGGTTATGCCCGGTTTCGGGGAAATACCACGCGCCGTTACCAAGCGCGGTTGCTTTCTTGAAAGCGGGAAGTTGCGCCGGAACGTGAATATTATATAGTCGATTCGCTTCGACATTAAGATTAAGGCTTGTGCTGCTAACCGTCAGATTTGTATCGGGCAAACCCAGTGTAGTAATCGTTATCTGTCCGCTTTTGTCACGGAAGGGGAAAAGCGCGTCAAGGTCAAGCGTTACGGGGGCAGGTTGCGTTGCCAGCAGCCATAAATCCGCGCCTTGCCAGAATGCCGAGAAAGGCGATGCCTGTGGTTGAGTAAAGCGTATCACCCCACTCTGGCGGTTTGTAGCATTGGTAAATAGGGCGTGCGCTCCCTCGTAAAGATAATAGATATTGCTACCATCCGGCTTCAAATCGGACAGATTAAGAGTCGGCAAGAAATTTTCGCCACGCATAAAAGTAGCAAAAGCGCGTAATGCCTGATAGGAGGGCTTGGGTTGGGAGTTGTCATCCAACAAGCCGTAATTGTTCTCAACCGCATTAAAGCCGGACGGGAAATTGACCAGCATCCATTTCAGCCCACCTGCGAACCCGCGTGATGCCAGAAATAGCCATAAGGCGGTTTCCTGTGAGGCGGTGACGTTCAACGGTACGGTTGAACCATCGGTATGAGCATTGGAATAACCAAACTCTTCCAGTGTTATCGGACGTTGGGGGAAAGTTCTTTGTAAATTGCTCAACAGGTTCATTGTAGTTACCACACTGTTGTAGCCTTCCGAGACAAAGCGATGCAACGAGACAAAATTCAGGCGTTCATTTGCTTGTAACTTGGCGAAAACAATATTGCTCCAACCCACCGTAACGGGCGCGTCCGGTTCGGCTTCCCGTAAGGGTTGCAAGCGGGTGGTGAACCATGCCTCCAAGGTGCCGCTCAACGCATCAAGATAAACACGCCATTTATTCGAGTCGGCAGAATCTATGTAATCAAGCGTATTTTTGCCAGATTGAGATAGTACCCATTTGGAAGAATCACCTAGAAATTCGGTATAAAGCTTGTAGGCGTTAGCGTAATAATAACCGCCTTTGGCATCCAAACGCGCCGGAACTACTCTTTTGCCATCGGCGGTTAGTCGCCATGCGTCCACTTGCGCCTGAGTCATGCGCTCACCGTAAGCCTTGATAAAATCATCACGTTGTAGCGGTACATTTGTACCGGCTGGATAGGTGGCGGGTACTACATCGCCAAATTGAGGCTCGTTTTTCAAGTCATAGCCGAACAAGGCAGGGTTATTGCGGTAACGGGCAGCGATTCGCTTGTTCAATTGCGCTTCTTTTGCCAAATCAGGCTCATCATAATCATTAAAGGCGAGCAGAATCAGCAACTTACGGGCGGCAGCTATTTCAAAAACCTTATCCAGTTTAGAAAAGTTATTCGCGTTTATATCGTCACGTAGCGGTTTCATCACAAATATGCGAACCGTATTCAACCCCGCATCGGCTACCGTCTGGAAATTACGCGCTATCATATCGGCATCGAATTTGCCGTCATCCCACATAAGCCATGCGCGGTCGGTGTTACCGACATAATTTGCGCCCATCATAAAAATGGGTTGCCCTGAACCGTTTATAAAGCGCGTGCCGGAAACTCGCACCGGAGCGTTGGTATCGGTTGCTTGCGCTGGGGTTGCGCTGGGGTTAAGCGTTGTCAGCAGCAGCGACAGACTTATTAATGTAAGAACGACAATACCAACCCGAATTATACCTTTTGTCATTTTGAGAGAACTTTTCCTTTACCTCGATAGTTAACTTGTTCTTGCTATTTTAACCTTTTTGACGCGCTGCTGAAATAGCCCTTTTTGAACTGATACAGAATCGGCGCGGTTGAATTGGCGGGAGTCAAAATTACATTTATGTGGCTGGCATAACCGCCGGAAACGGTTGCTGTAGCAGACAAACTGCTATCACTATGTGCAATGGATAAATTCACAGGCGAAACCAACGCAAGGGTACAAACCGATTCATCAGGGCTACGGCATGCGTTAGCCAACAGAATGAGGTTATCAACGGGGGGAATAACCGTAGTATCAAACTGATATTGCCAGTGGGAAGCCGCATTAGCCTTTCCTAATTTTATTATTGTAGTGGCAGGGGTAACTGTACCTGTAACCGGAGTTGTAGTAGTGGTTATCGGTGCAATATAACTGGCAGAAAGGCTGATATGGTCAACCATTCCATTGACAGAAAAACTTATTGGGACTGTACCGCTCAAAACAGCCCCATTCGGAGGTGTAATAAAAGTGGCGTTGATGGGAATAGGCTGCACGTTCAGGGAGACTTCCGCTTTACCGACACTTGAATCTAGCAGCAAGCGTGCGCTGGTAGGCGCATCGAGTACCAACGGTCTGACAACATTTATCGTAAGGGTTATGCTCTGTCCGGGGCTAAGTATTCCACTTGCAGGAGAAACGCTACCCAACAGTGTAGTACCGCTAAATACACCACTCCAATTTATAGCCGAATTTCCGCCATTGCTAATAACTAAGGGTAAGTCGCTGGCATCGGGCGCAAAATTTAGTACAGACGCGCTTGTTTGCAAAGTTTGAGTAGGAATTGTGGTGGTTACGCTGGCAGTAGTAATCACCACATTAGTGGCAGTTAGACTCGGCGTAACGGTAGCTGGCAAAGTCGGAGTGATAGCCGCAGTTGTTGTCCTAGTAGCCGTAATGAGCGGTGTTTGCGTGGAAGCAGCAATTACCGAGGTAGTGGTCATTGTCGGCGACAAAGTAGGAGTAATCGAAGGTTTAGGCGTAATAGTAGCCTTCAGCGTTGGGGTAGCGGTTAGCGTTACGGGCGTATAAGTAGCGGTAGGCAAGGGTTTCGGTGTCGAGTTGGCAACAACCACAGCCGCAGGAGTGGGGATAAAAGCGGGTCGTGGCGCAGTGGAAGACTGGTCGGTGGGCAACACCCTGAAAGTAAAGTTCTCAGCAGCCGAAACATTTCCCGCCACATCGGTAGCACGATAAGTAACAGTATGATAGCCAATTGAGCTTACTTCCAACACGCGATTAAAATTTGTATCGGTGCTGTAAAGATCCCATTTGCCGCTGTCTAGCTGATATTCCATGCTGGTTACGCCACTCAGCAGGTCAATGCCGGTCAAACGAATCCGGGCGATACCCTTTATTTCAGGCGGTTGGTTTTGCCCTTGCACATTTTGAGCATTAGCGGAATTACCGGAGCAAGGCAAAGGTTGGGTCGCGCCAACGCCCGGAATCAGGTTTCCGATGTTGGTATCGCTCAAAAGAGTCGCAACCACACGCGGAGGGGTACGATCAATGGTGAATTTGAAGCGCGTCACTCCCACCAAATTGGTATTAGAAGGAGCGGGACCTCTCGTATCATCCCAAAGACGCAAGCTAATATTTATGTAGTAAATTCCCTCTTTTTCCAATCGCATACCCTGAATATAAGGTTGGGTAGCGACACCTTTACTTACACCCGATGAGCTTGCTACAGGCGAAGAACATGGCGGAGTCACTGCGCCCGGTAACAGTCCCGGAGAGTAAGGATTTGGATTGTAGGAATCGCCGGATTCTGCCGCAACATTTACTACTTCTGCGGTTATAAGGCTGGTACTTGCGCCCTTTATTTCACCCAACGTAACCGGATTGCGATAAACCGCGCCGTCTGAGATGCCCGTTACCGAAACCGACTCACCTTCAAAAGCTACAAAACGATTACAATTGTGACCGGGTCCGCTGTAAGTTACAAGCCAAGTGGGGTTATAGCCCACATTGAAAAAATATTGCAAGGTTTTGTTCGTGCTTCCGTCCCACGGGTCAGTAACGGCATAATTTGCGCCGTTCGCCCCACCGCCCGAAGTTACCACCACAAAATGCATGCCAGTTTTCCCACGCACCATGCCCACAATTGCCGGGTCACCTGCTCGCAATACCTCATCCAGTTTATCCCAGCTAAAATTAGGACGATTACCGCCGGAGATTACGCCATTGGTGCAACGCGGTACTTGTGACCAATAGAGAGGGTCAGCGTAAGGACCAAGACAGGAGTTTAGCTGAACAGGCGTAATACTCATTCCATAATAATTGAGTAGCATTGTGGCGGAAGCCAAAGCACAGCCCGAATCACCGATTTGCTCGCCCGCACCCTGCATTATCACATTGCGCCAAGCGGGGTCATTTTGGCTGAATATTGGAACGCCACAGGCTGAACCGCCCGCAACCTGACGCGCGTTCAGGTCTTCCCGTAGTAAAGCTGAGTGGGGCTGTACTGGACGAGGCGCTCTCTTGCTCTCGCCATTAGTAATATTTATCTCGGTCTGCACCGCGCCACCGCCACCCGTATTGGGCGCATTCTCAAAAATAAGGGTGCTGTTATCCTCGCCCCAGCAAAGCGGTAAGTTAGGGTTTCCAAAGAATAAATCGGGTTTTAGCTCCGGCGGGGTTGCAATCTTGCGGGGCATACCGCCAACTTCTACTACCCATAATTCAAGTTGCGAAACGCCACGCGCTGCCAAAACTTCGTTAAGTTTAAGGTAAGCCAGCCGTTTTTTATCGGGCGACCATACCGGCTTTACCGTCCAAAAGCCTTTGGGAATATAGACCAATTCCTGACGTTCGGCGGGTTTATTCACATCTATAAAATAGATATGGGCATCATCCATTAGCTGGTTACGCGCCGTCACATAGGCAAGACGGCTGCTGTCCGAAGAAAGGGAGAGCAGCGAATCGAAAAGACCGGGTAGCCATTCTCCCGGTTCAGTGCGTAGCACCTGCATTTCGGTAAGGTCAGGCTTGCTTATCCTAATAGCAGTAGTTTTATCATCACTGAACAAGCTCACCAACTTGGCGGACAGTACCGCGCAAACTTTAGGAGCGGCATCTGCCTGCTTGATTGTGCCGGGAACTGTGCCGTTAAAAAGTATCACCCCAGAGATAGACAAAGAAAGAGCCATTAGAAGGCTGAATAGGCTGATACTGGGGATTAGGCGAAAAGGACGCTTTCTTTTTTTTTGCGGGGTGGGGTCTATTACCGATAGAATAAAATTTTCTGATGCCAGTGTCTCGCGGGTTTCAACCGATACAAGCGCAATCGAGGGCAACAAACGTTCCGCGCTTACCCCACTAGGCGGATTAATGGTGGAGGTTACAACTGCGGAAGAACGCGACCCCAATTTCAAGGCTGGTGGAATAAAGCCAAACCATGCAGGGTCAACACCACGCGCTTCAAGCATAACAAAAGCCGCTTTTTCACTGCTGTTGGTCAGCAAAATTCGTAACGTTTGTTGTTTTCCGGCTGCAACTTCGAGTGTACCCGAAGACAATTTTAACGAATATTCCATAATCACCGCAGTGAAAGGCTTTAGAGTGATTTTAGTAATAAAGTCGTTCCAGTAATTTTCATATCATTATTTTATTACCATTATATGAACGCGACAATAGCAAAAAGGATGCAATAACATTGTCACGTTTTTGGATTATGATTAAAAAAAGGACTAATTTTTGTGAAGGGTAGGTAAGATAAAGGTGGTGGGTTGTTGGTTAACGGGATGCGGCGCAACCATCACACTTGCTCCGTAGGCACGCAGGATATTATTGGCAGTGATTACCTCAGCAGGAGTACCCATCACCAGCATTTCGCCTTTGGACATAAGCGCGAGGCGGTCACAGTATTGCGCTGCTAGATTCAATTCGTGGAAAACTGCCAGCACTCCGCGTTTTTGCCCTGCCTTGTCTTCCGCTTTCCAGCCCATCACAATTTCCATCACTTCAATTTGGTAATTGATGTCGAGAAAAGTAGTCGGCTCATCCAGCAACAAAAAGCTTGGCTCTTGCGCCAATGCCATCGCCAGCAAAACGCGCTGTCTTTCACCTCCACTCAATTCACCCACATAGCGTTCCGCCAGTTGCCAGCAATCGGTAGAGCGCATCGCTTTTTCTACCGCTTTCCAATCTTCCAGCGATTCGTTTTGGAGTAAATGCTGATGGGGAGTGCGCCCAAACATTACCACCTCAACGGCGGTGAAGGTTTCGGGCAGGTTGGGGCTTTGAGGCACAACCCCTACAAGACGGGCGCGTTCGGCATGTTTTAGCGTGGCAAGCGCATGCCCAGCCAAGCGCACCTTGCCCGAAGCAGGTTTGAGAAGACCGCTAACTGCTTTTATGAGAGTAGATTTACCGCAGCCGTTGGGTCCGATAATGCCCACCAGTTCGCCTGCTTCCACTGCCAGCGAAACATTCTTAACTACTACTCGCGAACCGTAACCCACTCGTAGGGAATCTATTTCCAACAACGGCATTAAAAAACCATCCGTTTCTTGCGCCTGAGTAAATAGATAAAGAAGGGTGCGCCAGCAAAAGCGGTGATAATCCCCACCGGGATTTCGCTCTGGGTAAGGGTACGAGCCAGCATATCCGCCAGTACCATAAAGGTTGCCCCGAAAATAGCCGATAGCGGCAACAGCAAGCGATGGTCGTTCCCGGTCAAAAGGCGCACGGTGTGGGGCGCAACCAACCCAACGAAACCGATTATCCCGCTCACCGAAACCGCTGCCGCCGTCATAAGGGTTGCCGCCAGCACCAACACCAGTTTCAACGCTTCGACATTCAAGCCGAGATTGGATGCTTGTTCCTCGCCAAGTTGCAGCACGTTTAGCCTTCGCCCATACAGATTCACGAGGGTAAGCCCTACTATTATATAGGGCAGGGTTTGCAGCAATTTATCCCAACTAGACAGGTTGAAGCCACCGAGCAGCCAGCTATAAACCGTTACAAGTTTGTCAGCGTTGAGATAGGTAAGAAATGAGGTGAACGCCGTTGCCAGCGAGCCAACCGCTATACCAGCCAATAATAAGGTAGTAGTGGGAACACGCCCGCCCACACGCGCCAGCCCATAAACTGCTGCAACTGTGACAGCCGCCGCCGCAAACGCCAGCCACTGTACCGCCCCCACACTATACAGAAAGAGTGGTAGCGGCAACACCAGCGCCACCACTGCGCCCACTGCCGCCCCTTGCGCCACCCCTACTAGATAAGGTTCTGCCAACGGGTTACGGAAAAGCCCTTGATAGGTCGCTCCGGCAGAAGCAAGGCTTGCCCCAACTACCCCCGCCAGCAACACTCTCGGCACACGCACATCCCAAATAATAGAGTCGTGACCTTGCGTGTAGGTTTCGGAGAAAGGCGGGAAAATTTTGCCAAGCGTGTGATTCCAGATAATACTAAGCGCGTCCCCAAGTTGGACCGACACCGCGCCGATTGTGCTGCACCACAACAAAACCAACGCCAGCGCCACTAACCCGACCGTAATCAAAACGGCGCGTCTTTTCCAGTTCCGGTACAAAGGCGAACCTGCCAGCCGCATGCCGGAGGGGCGACGCTGTTCAGCCCGGTTGCGTTCTATTGGGACGCTTTCTGATTCTCCCTTTGCATCGAGGCGCATAGTTCCCTTTCTGTTGACTGCTTATAACCCCCCTATTTTAGCATAAATAAAAAAGAGGGCTGTAGCGATATATACAGTTTATTCGGCTACTTAGGGTTAGCCACGCAGCCCGTCGAAAGCGGCGGTTTTTCGCGTTCCAATTATACGCAAAGTTAGATGTAAGCATAACAGGCTTTGAAAGCGCGATTCTTACTAGATTTGGTTCGTGGAGGGGCGCAGCGCTTCAGCCGATTAGCTGCTTGTTTTCCAACGGTGCAATGCTCCGCAGCAAATTCGCCATCTCCAAAGCTGAAGCCGCTGCATCACAACCTTTATTACCCGCTTTTGTTCCAGCGCGTTCCACCGCTTGTTCAATCGTATTGGTGGTAAGCACGCCAAAGATACAGGGTATTCCGGTTTGCAAAGAAGCCTGCGCCAAACCGCTCGCCACATTGCCCGCCACATAATCAAAATGAGGGGTTGCGCCTTTTATCACCGCACCAAGACCGATAACGGCATCATAACGCCCACTTTCCGCCATTTTCTTTGCCACCATCGGAATTTCAAATGCGCCCGGCACGTAAGCCACATCAATATTGCTCTCGGCAACGCCATGCCGCCTAAGCGTATCCTTCGCGCCTTCCAACAGATTTTGCCCGATGGCGTAGTTAAAACGCGCAATAATTATCCCGAAGCGCAAGTCGCGCCCATTCATAGTACCTTCGTAAATCGCCATTTACCATCCTCTTTTAATAATGTTAATTTGCAATGCTGGCTGCCAGTTGTTGTAATTCAAGCTCATGCCCCATCTTCTCGCGCTTGGTCTGGAGATATACCAGATTTTCGGGGGTCGGCGCTATCTCCAATGGCACGCGCTCAATAATAGAAATGCCGTGTTGCTGTAACTCGCTAATTTTGTGGGGGTTGTTAGTCAATAGCCGGATTGAAAGAGCGTTGAGGTCGCGCAGAATTGCCGCCGCCGCCGAATAATCACGCATATCTGGAGAGAAGCCTAGTTTTAGGTTAGCCTCAATGGTATCCAGCCCTTGTTCCTGCAAGGCATAGGCGGCAATTTTACTGGCAAGCCCAATCCCACGCCCTTCTTGCGGTAAGTACAGCACCAAGCCGTTGCCATCTTGCGCTACCAGTTGCAAAGAGCGTTCCAGTTGAGGTCCGCAATCGCAGCGCAAACTGCCGAAAACATCCCCGGTGAGGCATTCGCTGTGTACTCGTACCAGCGGATTACCAGTACGTGGGTCAAATTTTGCGCCGATAAGAGCCATAATTTGCGCCCCGCTGCTCTCCTCACGATAAATCACCGAGCGAAACACTCCGGCGGAAGTGGGCAACTTAGCTTCGGCTACTTGGGTGACAGACGAGGCTTTCAACGCCTGCACCAAATGAAGGCGCGTTTCCTTTTCAAGGCGATAGGCTATCAAGTCGGCGATACTGATTAATCGCAACCCATGACGGTGGGCGAACCTCTTCAGATAAGGCAGACGCGCCATAGTACCGTCCGGCTTCATAATTTCGCAAATGACTCCGGCAGGGGTCAAGCCCGCCAGCAATGCCATATCCACCACCGCTTCGGTATGCCCGTTGCGTGCCAGTACGCCACCTTCTTGAGCGCGTAAGGGGAAAATATGACCGGGGCGCACGATTTCTTGTGGCTTTGTGGCAGGGTCAATTGCCTTTTTAATCGTAATGGCGCGGTCAGTCGCCGAAATTCCGGTGGTTACGCCATCACGCGCTTCAATTGAGACGGTGAAAGCGGTAGCATGCGAGGCGCCGTTAGCTTCAGGCGCAACCATGAGCGGAATACCAAGCTCATCTAACCGTTTCCCGGTCATGGAAAGGCAAATTAAGCCACGCCCAAAACGCGCCATAAAATTAATAGCTTCCGGCGTGACCATTTCCGCCGCAAGGCACAAATCGCCTTCATTCTCGCGGTCATAATCGTCCACCACCACTATCATTTTACCGGCTTTAAACTCTTCCAGCGCGGTTTCAATTTCTGCTTTCCAATTACGTTTTGTCATGCTGCTTTCTCCCGTGAATAAAAGTATATTGTCAGACCTTATAAGGCTGGTATTATAGTTATGTTAACTTGCGTTCTAGTTCGGCGATTCTCGCCTCCAGCGCAGCAATACGCGCCCCCGCAATATTTTCAAGATATTTGCCCATCACATCCACTTCAAGGTTAGCGCGGTAGCCAACACGGGCATTTCCCATCACCAACATTTTTTGGGAATGGGGGATTAAGGTTAGGCTAAATGTATCCAGTGTTGCCTTTACCACCGTCAGGCTCGCCCCGTCCAGCGCCACAAAACCTTTTGGCACGATATAGGGCATAAACTCCGACTCTGCCTTGAAGTAAAAGTTCAAAGCCTCGCCTTCCGGTTCAATGCGGGTTACGGTGGCGATACCGTCCACATGTCCTTGCAAATAGTGACCACCCACCGGCGCACCCGCTCTAGCAGAACGCTCCAGATTTACCGGGCTACCTACCGCCAAATCGCCTAGATTGGTACGGCGCAGCGTTTCCGGCACAGCCTCAATCGTAAAACTGGTGCGGTCAAAACTGATAACCGTCAGGCACACGCCGTTTACCGCGATGCTATGCCCGATTTCAACACCTTCCAACGCCAATTTGCCACCCACAGTAAAACAAGTTGCGCCCTCCCGTTTTTCCAACGCCACAACTTCGCCCAGTTCTTCAACAATTCCGGTAAACAAGATTCCCCTCCTTATTCCTGTGGCAACCACGCTTCAACCAGCAAATCAACCCCTGATTGCCGATAAGCCACTTTCTCAAATTGCAAAGCCTGACTCATAAAGCTGATACCTGAACCACCCACAGGACAGGGGGCAACCAGCCCACCAACCATTTTCGGCGCAATAAATGCCCACACTTTGTTTACCAGTGGGCGCGGTTGGGCAAAGAAAAAACTCGACATCAATTCTGCGCCGCCCTCAACCAATGTAAGCAAATGACCCCTACGCCCCAATTCTTCGAGTAACGCCATAAGGCTAACCCTTCCGCTGCTATCCCGCTCTAACAGCAGAATTTCCATGCCTTTAGCCTCTAATGCCTTGCGCGATTCTATTGAGATTTGAGCAGTAGTGGCGAGAATTGCGCCGGGACGCGCCACTTTTGCGGTAGCAGAAATGCGCCCGGTACTGTCCAGTGCCACCGGAACAGGTTGATGTGGTAGCTTATCTACGATGAAAGAAGCAGGCAGACGCGCCGTCAATTCGGGGTCATCTATCAGTACGGTTCTAGCTCCAACCATGATAGAATCGCACTCGTTCCGCAATTGATGCACTTCTAGCCGTGCTGCTTCGCCCGATACCCAACGACCATCCCCCGTAACAGTGGCTATTTTGCCGTCCAGCGTCATGGCATACTTAGCGATGACATAAGGACGGCGCGTTTTGAGCCAGTGGAAGAAAGGGGCATGCGCCTCAATAGCTTCTTCCTGAAGCAAACCAAAATGTGACTCTATTCCGGCATTATGCAGCACGTCCGCCCCACCTTGCATCTTAGGGTTTGGGTCGGCTGCCGCGTAAAAGACGCGCCGAATACCAGCTTCGATTATCGCCTTCGTACAAGGGGGAGTTCGCCCGTAGGATGCACACGGCTCTAAAGTCACATAGAGCGTACCGCCCCGCGCCCGTTCGCCCGCCCTACCCAAAGCCACAACTTCGGCGTGTGCCTGTCCCGGTGGCATTGTAAAACCTTCACCAACCCTGTTTCCGGCTTCATCCACTATAACTGCGCCAACCGCCGGATTGGGAGAAGTGCGCCCCCGCCCCATTCGCCCCAGTTCGAGGGCATGCTTCATATGTGTTATGTCAACTTCGGTAAAGTTATAATTCATCGAATTTTTCACCAAAATAAAAAGGACGTGAAGGTTGGCAAGCCTTCACGCCCCAAAAATAGTCCTAAGAAGTTGCGCCAAAATATAAAAAGGCACAAACCCGTAAGTCAATTGCAGGCATGTCAGGCGCCGAACCTTCTTTCATCCGGACTATACCGTCGGCACCGGAGTCTCTCCGGTTCATGCTTTCACGCTTATGCGCTACCGGCTCGCGGGCTATACCGCCGATTAGGAATTGGCAGGTTACAAACCAGCCTCACCATACCCTGAAGGTCAGGGCGCAACATGATATTCACTTGTTGTTTTCGTCACAATTATATGCCTGTTTCTCAGCGCAAGTCAAGCCCCGCGTAATGCTCTACAGGGCTGTTGCATAGTCAGTATTTATGTCCAGCCAAACCACCAAGAAAATCGTTTTTGTAGGGGCGACTCCAGCGTCCATTTGTCCCAAGTAATTCAAAAAAGCACTTTTTTATGTTCCAATTCTACTTATTAATGAACGCTAACTAAAATTTTATAC